>JAILNG010000059.1 GCA_024691875.1 Lachnospiraceae bacterium
TCCGGGAATTTTTTAAAACAAGTCACCCCGGAACAGTCACAGCATTGACTCAAATCGAAAAAACAGTGATTGCAGTCAATTTCTACAGTGCAGAAAGAAAATATATGCCCGGGGTGTCGTGATTGAGGTTGGGATTGTGCAAATGTTTGGAATATGGTAAAATTTGTTACAGATACAATGCGGAGAAGTGTTGACTGATAAACAGATTTTGGGGGAGGTAGAGTAAAATGAGTATTTTTTTGTTGAAGGTTTTGCTGAAACTGATGTTTGTTCCCAAGCACATGTATTCCCTTTCCGGCGGGCTGCCGCATGAAGCCTATTGCATTGAGAAGGATGGGGACAGATGGCATTTTTATTACAGCGAACGCGGAGTAAAAAGCACCATCGCTTATTACGACAGCGAGCGCGAGGTTGCCAAGGCATTTTTTAAGAAGATCCGCGAGTGTAAAAGATAATACAGATCACGAAACAAAAAAACGAGCCGAAGGGCAATTCCTTCGACTCGAATTTTTTATCTTTCTTCTCTGAAATATGTGATTCCCAAGCCTGCGGGCGGTTGATTTTCCCGCTTCTTTCTGATGCTTGTCAGGATCAGCACCACGATGGTGAAAACGTAGGGCAGGAGCTTGATGAGGGGAGTCATCGCCATTGGAAGCTGTATGCCCAGAATACTGGAGGCGTAAGCGTTCGCAATGTACAAAAGTCCGAACACAAAGGAACCTGCGATACAGATGTGAGGCTTCCAAAGGGAGAAGATGACCAGCGCCACGGAGAGCCAGCCAAGGGCCTCGATGGAGAGGTAAGCTTCCTGGGAACCTGCGTAATCCATAATGTAGTAGAGGCCGCCCAGTCCCGCTATGCCTGATCCGATGATTGTTGCGATGTACTTGTAAGCTGTAACGTTGATGCCCACAGCATCGGCGGTAGCAGCGCTTTCACCCACTGCACGGAGGTTCAGTCCGGACCTTGTGCGATAGAGGAAGAAGGAAACTGCCAGCGCAAGGATCAAGGCAAGGAAGGTCATGACTCCGCAATACTTGAGGGAGTTTGTGGTCTTCGAGAAGGGAGCGCGGAAGTACTCGAGTGCATATAAATACTCGTGAGCTCCGATCCTTGTGAGCCTTGACATTATGAACTTGGTAATGCCGACACCGAAGGTGGTGAGAGCAAGACCTGTAACGTTCTGATTTGAATGAAGAGATACGGTCAGGAAGCTGTAAAGCACGCCCATGAGTCCGCCGCTTATGAAGCAGGCAAGAAGGGCGATCAGTACGATGAGGAAGCCGGGAATGTTTTTGCCGTACATGAGCTGCAAAGCTACACAGCCGCCTGCGGCACCGACACTCATGACTCCCGGGATACCAAGATTTAAGTGACCGACCTTTTCGGTGATGATCTCGCCTGTGGCACCCAAAAGGAAGATTATTCCGATTGAAAAGGAGGATAAAAGATAATTTACAATGCTCATTATTTTGCCTCCTTTGCTGCCTTGTGGCGGAAATTGATCTTATAGTAAATGAAAAACTCGCATCCGATAATGAAGAAGATGATGATACCCACGATTACCGAAGGGAATGCGGAGTCGATGTTAAAGTCCGTTGAGATCTGTGACGCACCCTGATCCAGGAAGGTGATGAGGAAAGAGGTGAGCGCCATAAAGATGGGATTGAACTTTGCAAGCCAGCTTACCATGATGGCTGTGAAGCCCTGTCCGCCGATGGTGGCTGTAGTTACGGAGTGATCGAGAGCGGAAACGATCAGGAAGCCTGCCAGTCCGCAAAGAGCCCCGGAAATTACCATGGTACGGATGATGACCTTTTTAACGTTGATACCGATGTAAAGTGCTGTCTTCTGGCTTTCACCGACAACCGAGATCTCGTAACCGTGCTTGGAGTAGTTTAAGTAAATGTAGGATCCGATAGTGAGAACTGCAACGATCAGGATCAAAAGCAGGTACTCGTGACCGACCTTCGGAAGATAACCGAAGGAAAGCATTCCGAGAGTGGAGGATCCGCTGGGAGTCCAGATCATCAGGAAGTAGGACACGATGAAGGTTGCTATGTAGTTCATCATGAGAGTGAACAAGGTCTCGTTGGTGTTCCAGAGAGCCTTGCAGATTGCGGGGATCACGCCCCAGATCGCTCCGATCACAACGGATGAAACGAACATGATGATGAGGAGCAATGCATTAGGTATCTTACCGCCCAGCAGGATGATGCAGGCTACGGAAGCAAGTGCTCCAATAAGTGCCTGGCCTTCTGCTCCGATGTTCCAGAATTTCATTCGGAAAGCGGGAGTCACAGCCAGTGAAATGCAAAGGAGGACCGACAGATCCTTAAGGAATTTCCAGATCCTTCTCTTTGTCCCGAAGGAGCCGGAGATCATGGACCCCAGCATCTTGATGGGATTGATACCGATCAGGATGTAGGAGAGGATCATGCAAAGGATGAGAGCCAAAACGACAGCCGCTATGCGTATGCCTGCTTTGGACCAGATCGGAAGATCCTCACGCTTGGTTATGTGGAAAAGAGGTTCTTTTTCTGTATGAACTTTACTCATTGACCTTAGCCTCTCTTTCATCTTTGTGGGATTTGGTCATCAGAAGACCGACTTCTTCTTTTGTGACCGTGCGTCCGTCGCAGGTGCCTGTGATACGGCCGGAGTTGATGACGATGATACGGTCGCAGAGCTCAAGGAGTACGTCCAGATCTTCACCTACGAAGATCACGGAAACGCCGTTTTCCTTCTGCTTGTTCAAAAGATTGTAGATCGTGTAGGAAGAGTTGATGTCCAGGCCTCGAACGGGGTAGGCTACCATGAGGACTGTGGGAGCTGCTGCGATCTCACGGCCCACAAGAACCTTCTGTACATTACCGCCCGATAATTTCCTTACAGCAGTTCCGACGCCGGGGGTGTTGACCTGCAGGCTGTCGATGATCTCGGAAGCAAGAGCCTTGGGTCTTGCACGATCCACAAACATGGATTTTCCTCTGCGGTAGGAACGGAGCATCATATTATCAGTGATGTTCATGTTGCCCACAAGTCCCATTCCGAGACGGTCTTCGGGAACGAAGGAAAGACGGACACCGAGATTTCTGATCTGGAGCGGCGTCTTGTCGCGCAGATCCACGGTGTCGCCCGTCTTGGGATTGTTGTAGATTATATCTCCGTCGTTAAGAGGGTAGAGCCCTGCGATGGCTTCGAGAAGCTCACGCTGGCCGCTTCCCGCAATGCCTGCGATTCCGAGGATCTCTCCGCTCCTTGCTTCGAAGGAGATGTTGTCAAGAACCTTGAGGCCTTCCTCGTCTGTGGCGGAGAGATTGTCCACCTTGAGACGTACAACGGAATTCTTGGGTTCTGTTCTTTCTATATTAAGAGAAACTTTTTGTCCGACCATCATTTCGGTCAGAGAGCTTTCTGTAGCGTCCTTGGTGTCCACCGTTGCGATGTGTTCACCCTTACGGAGAACAGCTACGCGATCGGAGATCTCAAGAACTTCATGAAGTTTGTGTGTGATGATGATAATTGATTTTCCGTCAGCCCTCATGTTTTTCAGAACCTTAAAGAGATTCTGAGTTTCCTGGGGAGTGAGAACGGCGGTGGGCTCGTCAAGGATCAATATGTCTGCATTACGATAGAGAACTTTAATGATCTCCACGGTCTGTTTTTCGGAAACGGACATCTCGTAGATCTTTTTCTTGGGATCTACTGAGAAACCATAGCGCTCGGTGATCTCAGCCACGCGATTGTTTACTTCGCTAAGGCTGAAACGGCCTTTTTCGGAGTCGCCCAAAACGATGTTTTCACCTGCGGTGAAAATGTCTACGAGTTTAAAGTGCTGATGCACCATTCCGATCTTGTACTTGAAGGCATCCTTGGGGGAGCGGATGATGACAGGCTCATTGTCAACGAAGATCTCGCCTTCGTCCGGAAAATATATGCCTGCGATCATGTTCATAAGGGTGGTCTTTCCACAACCGTTTTCGCCGAGGATAGCAAGGATCTCTCCCTTATAAACATCAAGAGAAACGTCGTGATTTGCCACTACGTTTCCGAATGTTTTGGTTATATGCTTTAATTCCAGAGCAAGCTCTTTTTTCAAAATGGGTACCTCCCGGGTATCAAATCATGACTTGTTCAGTATAATTCGCCTTGTAATAAAAGTCAATCAGCAGAAAAGCGGCGGAGCCGAAAATGACTCCGCCGGATTCTTATATTCTTTTATGAAGAAAGATCAATACTTAGCGTTAAGAAGTGTGATTCCGTCGATCTGAGCATCGAAGTAAGGTGCTGAACGGAACTCGGACTCGCTGAAGTAGCCATTCTTGATAACGTTTGTGTCGGGAGTGAAAGCGTCGTCTGTATCAACATCAGCCATGTACTCTGTGAGCTTTGCGCCCTTAACTGTGAAGTTAGCTGTATCGAAAACCTTAACGGAGCCGTTTAAGAGGTTAGCCTTAACTTCGTCAAGCTTCTTCTGTGTATCGGCTGCTGCTGCCTTTGTGTTAACGTCTGTAAGAACTACGGAACCTGTGGAGATCGTTCCTGTCCAGTCTGTGTCGATCTTTTCACCCTTCATAACCTGATTGCAGATGTACTCGAAGTAAGGAGCCCAGTCAATTCTGGATGAAACGATGAATGTGTTGGGGCAAGCGCTTGCTGTGCTTCCGTTGTAGGAAACGTTGGGAACGTTACGCTCTTCGCAGATTGAAGGAGCACCCATGGAGTCGGCGTGCTGAGAGATGAGTACGCAACCGTTGTCAATAAGAGCTGCTGCCGCATTCTTCTCTTCGATCTCATCGTACCATGAACCTGTGAACTGTACTTCCATTGTTACTTCGGGAACGATGGACTTAACACCGAGATAGAAAGATGTATAACCGGAAATAACTTCAGCGTAAGTGAAAGCGCCTACATAACCGATCTTGGGAGTAACCTTTGAATTAGCCTTCATCATCTCCTGAAGCTTGAGTCCTGCAGCAACACCTGCAAGATAACGGCCTTCGTAGATGGAAGCGAAAGCATTATGGAAATTGTCGAGCTTTTCTGTATGAGCTCTTGTTCCTGTAGCGTGGCAGAACTCAACGTCCTTGAACTGCTTTGCTGCCTGAAGCATGTAGGTCTCATGACCGAAGCTGTCGGCAAAAACGATCTTACAACCCTGATCTACGAGATCGGCAGCTGCTTCGTAGCAAGCGTTGCCTTCCTCGATGTTTCTTCTGATGATAACCTGCTCGTCCTTAAGACCAAGTGACTTTGCAGCATCTTTGATACCGTTGATGAAGTTCAAGTCGTAAGTGGATGCTTCGTCGTGGAGAAGGATCACACCGATCTTGAAATCCGCCTTTGCGTCTTTACCGCCGCAAGCTGCTGCGGAAATAGCCATAACGCATACAAGGATCATGCATAAAAGCTTTTTCATAAAAATTATTCCTCCGTTTTACAATAAAATGTTAGAAATGGTTAAAGGGGATTTTTGTCCCCCCTTACAACACGAATTATATTCAATTGTAAATTTTTTGTAAAACTCATTTTTTTAATTAAATTTATAAGCATAACTTAATCGCGTTTATAAATCGGCGATTCCCGCCTTTTTTAGTGGCCGTTTCACTCTTTACGCCGATTTAAAGTTGTGCTATATTGTTTACTGTATTTATGAGGCGGGCATATAAGGTACGGAGGTTTTTATGAAGGTAGTTATCCTTGCGGGAGGATTCGGCACAAGAATAAGTGAAGAAAGCCATCTTAAGCCGAAGCCGATGATAGAGATAGGAGACAACCCCATTCTCTGGCATATAATGAAGTACTACTCTCATTTCGGCTTCAATGATTTTATTATCTGCTGCGGATACAAGGGATACAAGATAAAGGAATACTTTGCAAATTATTATTATCAGCATTCGGATGTTACTTTTGATTTCAGTGAAGATAATAAGGTAATTGTTCACAACAAAGCAAAAGAACCTTGGAAAGTGACCGTTGTTGATACAGGCCTTAACACACAGACCGGCGGCCGCATTAAGAGAGTGCAGAAGTATCTTGATAATGAGCCCTTTATGCTGACTTACGGAGACGGCGTTTCCGATGTAAATTTTGAAGAGCTCCTTAAGTTCCACAAAGAAAGCAACAACATCGTTACTATGACCGCCATCCAGCCGGGAAGCAAGTTCGGTGTGCTCGATCTCGATGAGAGAGGTGACGTGCTTCGCTTTGAGGAAAAGAGCAAAGAAGACGGGGGCTGGATCAATGCCGGATTCATGGTGGTGGAGCCTGAGATCTTCTACTATCTGGATGAAAATCCGAAATTGAATTTTGAGCATATGACTCTGAGGAGCCTCGCAAAGGAGGGCAAACTCGGCGCCTACAAGCATTACGGCTTCTGGCAGTGCATGGACACCTTGAGAGACAAGCTTCATCTGGAGGCGTTGCTGGAAGAGAATGAAGCTCCCTGGGTTGTCTGGGAAGACTAAAAAAGGTCAAAAACGGAGGAAAACCAAATGAAACTTCTTGAGGACAGGATTAAGAAGGACGGAATCGTTAAAGAAGGAAATGTTTTAAAGGTTGACAGCTTCATCAATCATCAGATGGATGTAAAGCTTTTCGATGAGATGGGCAAGGAATGGAAACGACTTTTTGCGGACAGGCCCATCAACAAGATCCTTACCATCGAAGCATCAGGCATAGGCATAGCGTGCGTCGCTGCACGTTCGTTTGATGTTCCGGTTGTTTTTGCAAAGAAGGCTCAGAGCATCAACATCGACGGCGATGTATATGCCTGCAAGATAGAGAGTTTTACAAAAAAGAGGATCTACGATGTTATTGTATCGAAAAAGTTTTTGAGTAAGGACGATCACATCCTTATTATAGACGATTTTCTTGCAAACGGATGCGCGGTGCTGGGGCTGCTTGATCTGATCAAAGAAGCCGGAGCGACTGTCGAAGGTGTGGGAATAGCGGTTGAAAAGGGCTTCCAGCGCGGCGGAAAACTGATCCGCGATATGGGTATAAGAGTGGAAAGCCTTGCTATTGTAGAGTCTATGGACCCTGCAACAGGGGAGATCGTTTTCAGACATTAAAGGTAAGTTTTTATAAAATTCTGAGTAAATATTAGCTTGACACAAACCTATTTTTAAGTTAAATTAACTTTAACGAAAATAGGTTTTTTTGTTAGGAGATTTACCATGGCTAAAAAAGTTAAAATGTCCGACATTGCAGGAAAGCTTGGAGTCAGCGTAGTTACGGTTTCCAAGGCACTTTCCGGACAGAAGGGCGTCAGTGAAGAAGTAAAGAATAAGATAATCCGCCTTGCGGAGGAACTGGGTTACGAAAAGCCCGGTGAATCCAGAGGTGTTTCTAAAAGCTACAATATCGGAGTGGTTGTTCCCGGCGGCTACATTACGAAGTATGAGACCTTTTACTGGGAGCTTTATCAGGCAATAAACACTGCTGCCGCAAAAGAGAACAGCTTTGTGATGCTGGAGATCATCTCGAGCGAGGATGAGAATGAGGGAAATCCTCCCAAGCTTTTGAGAGAGAGCAAAGTTGATGCGCTGATCGTAATGGGAGCAATGAAAACTTCCTATCTTAAGATGATCAGAGCTCATTATGCGACTCCCACTGTTTTCCTTGATTTTTACGATTCGGAGATCCAGGAGGATGCTGTTATTTCCAACAGTTTCTACGGAGCTTACGCAATGACAAACTATTTGCTGGAAAAGGGACTTAAGCGTCTTGCTTACGTGGGAACTCCTTTGTCTACCGAGAGTATCACTGACCGTTACCTTGGCTATGTCAAGGCTCTCATGGAAAAGGGAATTGAGATCAGAAAAGACTGGATAATTGATGACCGTGACATGAACAGAGTGATGTATAATGAGATCACGTTGCCCGAGGACATGCCCGAAGCCTTTGTCTGCAACTGTGACATGACAGCCAGCAAGATCATAGAGGCGCTTTCCAAGAAGGGGATTTCAGTCCCCGGGGATGTGGCTGTTACGGGCTTTGATGATTTCCTTCATCCCGGACTCTGCATCATCCCACTTACGACTTACGCCGTAAACATGGAAGGATTGGCTGATTCCGCGGTAAGAAACGTGCTCAAGAAGCTTAACGGAATTGAGACGAATAAGGGCATTCATCTGATCGAAGGAAGGCTCATCTGCAGGGAAAGCGCTTGATGAAAAGCATACAGCAATAATCATTTGAAGAAATAAAAAATTTTTAAAAATAACTCTTGCTTTTTTTTAAAAACAGGAGTAATATATAGCGCGTGCCTTGACACAAGGACACCTGATAGAAATCGGGGTGTGGCTCAGTTTGGCTAGAGCGCCATCTTAGGGAGGTGGAAGTCGCAAGTTCGAATCTTGTCACTCCGATTAAAAAAGCAGTCCCATTCGGAACTGCTTTTTTTCGCCGTGACAAGCTCACAATCGAAAGAGCAAACGTCTGAACTCAAGCCACTTGCGTGC
>JAILNG010000064.1 GCA_024691875.1 Lachnospiraceae bacterium
TCCACTTTCCTGCAAAGAAGCTACGATCAGATCCTGCATGATGTCTGCCTCACAAAACAGCCGGTGGTCTTCATGATAGACAGAGGCGGTGTCACCGGAGAGGATGGAGAGACCCATCAGGGCATATTCGATCTTTCCTACCTTTCACACATTCCGGGCCTTACCGTAATGTCGCCCAAGAATTGCCATGAACTTAAGTCTATGCTGAATTTTTCACTGGAAATGAACGGCCCTGTGGCCATCAGGTATCCGAAAAGCGAGGAAAGCGAAAAGGCTGCGGCGCTGGATTGCGATGAGATCCGTTACGGAGAAGCGGAAAAACTTCTCGAAGGAAATGATGTTGCGATCTTTGCTGTGGGCACCATGACAGATCTTGGACTTGAACTCGCCGAAAAGCTGAAGAATGACGGCCTCGGAACGCTATTATATAATGCCAGATTTGTTAATCCGATCGATACAAAGGCAATCGAAGATGCTGCTGAGAAATGCAAAGTGCTTGTAACTTTGGAAGAAAATGTTAAAAGAGGCGGTTTCGGAGAGGCTGTTGCCGAATACATCCTTGAGAACGGCTTAAAGGTCGGTTTTGTAAACGGTTCTTTAAAAGACAGCTTCATAGAACACGGAAAAAGATCCGAACTCCTTAAGGCCTATGGCTTGGATGTTGATGAGATTTATGGAAAGATTAGACGCATTATTGGTTAAAAACGGTTCTGCGCCCTCCAGAGAAAGAGCTAAGGAAATGATCAAAGCGGGTCGTGTTTTTGTTAACGGCAAGGTCATTACCAAAGCATCTTTTACGGTCGGGGAAACGGACGACATAAAGACTGAAGGCGAAGGCCTTAAATACGTGAGCCGCGGCGGATTAAAGCTTGAAAAAGCCATTACGGAATTTAACATCTGCCTTGAGGGGCTTACCTGTATGGACATAGGAGCTTCCACGGGCGGTTTCACGGATTGTATGCTTCAGAACGGCGCAGCCAAAGTTTTGGCTGTTGATGTGGGAACCGATCAGTTGGTTGAGAAACTTAAAAACGATCCCCGTGTCATTTCGATGGAGCAGACAAACATTCGCTATCTGACGCCTCATGACATCGGAAACATCGGCATCGACTTTATTTCTGCGGATGTGTCGTTCATCTCACTGACAAAGGTCCTGCCGGTGATCTTTACTCTTCTTAAAGAAGGTGGAGAAAGCATATGCCTGATCAAACCGCAATTTGAGGCCGGAAGGCAGGCGCTTTCAAAAAAAGGCATCATTAAGGACAAGGCTGTTCGGGACAAGGCAGTGGCTGATGTTTCAAGATTTGCCGAAGATACGGGCTTTAAAGTCCTTGGGATCACTGCTTCGCCCATAGAAGGCGGAGACGGGAACGTTGAATTTTTGATCTTTTTAAAAAAAGGAAACTAAAATGAAAAATGCTTATCTGATAATTTCAAATCCTGACAGAGACATGAGCGGAGAGTACACGGAGCGTGTAAAGAAAGCCCTCAGGGAAAACGGTGCAGAGGTCTGCAACATTAACGAAGCTCCGGACGGAAAGCCCGATGTAAAAGCGATCATCGTGCTCGGAGGAGACGGAACCTTAATGCGCACCGCCGATGTTGTGAAGGACTTCGGAGCGCCAATCCTCGGCATTAACACCGGGACTCTCGGCTATCTTACGGGAGCGGAAACGGAAAACCTGGAAGCTGCGGTAAAGAAGCTGGTAAAGGGTGATTACCGCATAGAAAACAGAATGATGCTTGACATTTCCGTTAATGGGGAAAAAACAGAGACTGTGCTGAATGATGCCGTGGTTACAAGAAACGGTTATTCAAGGATCATTCGGCTTAAGGTAAGGATCAACGGCAAAGAAATCTTTACTGCGGGAGGCGATGGGATCATTATCTCCACACCCACCGGTTCCACAGGTTACAATCTTTCCGCAGGCGGAAGCATATGCGTTCCGGAAGCTGAGATGATCATTATCACACCCATCTGTCCCCATTCAATGACAGCAAGATCCATCATCGCTTCTGCAAACGATGAGATCATGATCGAGGTGCCCACGGAAAGAAATTATGAAACGCCGGATCTGGGAATGACGCTCGACGGACGGGCGTTTATTCCTTTAAAGAGCGGAGACGGTATAAGGATCAAAAGATCGGACAGCATCACAAGGCTCATAAAAACCGATGAAAGTACATTTTTTGAAGCTTTGAAGAGCAAATTGTCATGAATCTAAAGAAAACGGAGAAGAAAAATGCCCGATAAGAAAACAAGCAGACATGCCCAGATCAGAAGAATAGTTGAGAACGAGAACATCGGCACTCAGGAGGAACTGGTGAGGCGCCTTAACGAAGAGGGGTTTGCAGTGACACAGGCCACTGCTTCCAGAGATATTAAGGAACTCAGGCTTACCAAAATGGCGATGGATACCGGAGAGATCAAGTACGTTATCCCTCATTCGGAAACTTCGGGGATGAATAACGGGAAGCTGGTAAGAGTCCTTGCGGAAGCATACACCGGTATGGAACAGGCGGAAAATCTGCTGGTGATCAAAACCGTATCCGGTATGGCGATGGCGGCCGCTGCGGCACTTGATTCATTGAAACTTAAAGGTGTTGTGGGCTGTATCGCGGGTGATGATACCATCTTTTGCGCGGTAAAGACGAAGGGGGAAGTCACCGAAGTCATGAGAAAGATCGAGAAACTTATAAAATGAGCAAAGCGCGGTTATTGTTTAACATAATACACTACACTACGTTAAGTTAAGTTAAGTAACTGTTCATACTCGCAAGCTTGACAGCTTTGCGAGTACGCTGCTTCGCAGCTTCCGCCGAAACAAAGCGCCATCCTTGAAAGCAAGCTTTCGGATGGCATTTTGTTCCGGGCGTTATGAGCAGTTACTCATGAAGTGTTGAGAATTACGGAAAGCGAAGCGGATTGCGAGTGCAGAGGTGACGGGGTGTGAACAGTAGTCATCCCATTGCTGATGTTCACAATGCATATTAACAAATACTTGACAGGTAGCAAAGGGTTGTTATAAAATCTAGTGAATCAAAAATATTCAAATTTAAGAATAATCAAAGAAGGAAGTATTTATGTCAGGTCATTCAAAATTTGCAAACATTAAGCACAAAAAAGAGAAGAACGATGCAGCTAAGGGTAAGATCTTTACAAAACTCGGCCGTGAGATCGCGGTAGCGGTTAAAGAAGGCGGCGGTCCGGATCCCAACAACAACAGCAAGCTCAAGGACATCATTGCCAAGGCAAAGGCCAACAACATGTCCAACGATACCATCGAAAGAAGCATTAAAAAGGCTGCAGGAGACGGACAGGGTGTGAACTATGAGCATGTAAGATACGAAGGTTACGGCCCCAGCGGAATCGCGATCATCGTAGATGCTTTGACAGATAACAAGAACAGAACCGCAGCTAATGTAAGAAGCGCTTTTACAAAGGGTAAGGGCAGCATCGGCAACATGGGATGCGTTTCTTTCATGTTTGATGAAAAAGGCCAGATCATCATTGATAAGGAAGAATGCGAGATGGATGGAGATGACATCTTCATGATCGCTGCAGATGCAGGCGCAGAGGACCTTTCCGATGAAGAAGACAGCTTTGAGATCATCACTGCACCCGATGACTTCAGCAAGGTTGTTGAAGCTCTTGAAGCAGCAAACATCAAGATGGCATCCGCAGAAGTTACGATGATCCCTCAGAATTACGGTTCACTTACCGACGAAGAGGACATCAAGTGCCTTAACAGAATCCTGGATCTTCTTGACGATGACGATGATGTTCAGGATGTTTACACGAATTATGACGAAGCATAAAATTAATGTTCTTTTTTCGTAAATAAAGTTAAATATCAAAAACAAAATGCCGATAAAATATATGGATTGTAATAATAACATTTCATTTTACCGGCTTTTTTGTTTTCAGAAAGCCGGGAGGAGGAAATTAATTCATGAAAAAGTTCTTGAGCAGATTGATTTGCTTTGTACTGACGGCTTGCATAGCGGTTTCGGGAAGCTTGTTTGAAATGAGATCTTCCTACGCCGTTGACAATGTTCAAAATATAATATCAGATAATGAAGAAAAAACCGTTGAACCCAAGGTGGATGAAGAAACCTTCGGTATCTTTGCGAAAGCTTTTGGCATTGACGGTTTGAAAAACGGCATATTTAATTTAACAAACAAGTATTTTACCGATAAATCCGTACTTGCCGCAGATGCGGACATGAAGATCGTATTCTTTGACAATACGGGTGCAGGTAATGCATTCGTTGACCAGGGTTCCGTGCTTGAGCTTGACACCTCATCCTTTACCCTGGCTGTTTCGCGTGTTTACAAGGTGGATAACACCGACGCGCCTTTCGCATCGGGAACAACCATGTCCTTCAGCCTTGCGGGTGCAGGAAACAGTGTTATCAGGATCGAAAACGATACAGATCTCACAGATAACTCCTGCGTGATCACCCGTCTCGGACCCGGACGCGCAAATGTCAATGTTGCCATTACCGAAAACGGAACCACAAGATACGCAACCGTTACTATCCATGTTGCGTTTGAGATCGTAAAAACCGATCTGGAATGGGAAGAAACGGGACTTGAAGGCTTCAGTGACAAGGTGCTTTTCCTTGATCAGAGAAATTACCTCGGAACGGTTGATTATTATCAGCTTCAGATCCTTTACATGGATTCCACGGCAGTCACAGCCGATTCCGTTATAGTTGACACCACTGATAAACAATACAAAGATACGGTCGTTATGTACGAAAACGGTAAACTGCATGTTCGAGGAGCAGGTTACACCAGGGTGACACTGAAAACAACCGGTACAAATCCCGACAGTGTGAGCTTCTATGTACTTGTTGCTCCGATAGGACACAAGGAACCTGTAGTTTCCGGAGGAACCGTTACCTACGCAGATTACCTTCAGACCTACGACCTGGGAATTGTTACCACAGACAGTTTTGCTGTTTACACAAATGCCGCGAAAGCAAATACATTGACCTGGACAGTTTACCTTGTTGATAAGAACGGAGGTCTCACGGAGATCAGTAAGAACGATCACTCAAGACTCACTTATTCGGTCAGTGACCAGAACGGTGTTGTAAACTTTACGGGTGTTACAGCCGGTACTTACAAGATCGTAGGTGTTGCAAACACAAACTTTAATGAGAATGAAACAAGAAACAGAGTTGTTTACGATGTTATCGTAATGCTGTCTTTGAGCGATACAGAGCTTTATATGAACGTAGGAGACACCTACGACGTACTTGCAAACTCCAACATTCCGGTTACACTTTACAGCACACTTTATGAGACTCAATACGACGGAAACAGCAGACTTTATGCGACTGTTGACAATAAGGGCCTCATTACGGCACAGAATGTTGGTACCGCATTGATCACTTTCCACTACATCGGAGGAAGTAACAACTCCATGTTCCCGCCTTCGATCGGTGCTACTGTTGAAGATGTTGTTTATAAGGTGCACGTTATCGATTACCTTTCGATCAGCAACACTATGCTTGCTTCGGACGGTGCAACGGAATTTATAATGTATGCCGGCGGAAGT
>JAILNG010000069.1 GCA_024691875.1 Lachnospiraceae bacterium
TCTTTCCGGTGGTCAGAGACAGCGTGTTGCCATGGGTCGTGCTATCGTACGTAATCCTAAGGTATTCCTTATGGATGAGCCTCTTTCAAACCTCGATGCAAAGCTCCGTGTACAGATGAGAATTGAGATCTCCAAGCTTCATCAGAAGCTCCAGACAACCATCATCTACGTTACACATGACCAGACAGAGGCTATGACACTCGGTACAAGAATCATCGTTATGAAAGACGGTGTTATCCAGCAGGTTGATACACCTCAGAATCTTTATGATAAGCCTTGCAACCTCTTCGTTGCAGGATTCATGGGATCACCTCAGATGAACTTCATCGATTGCGATGTTGAGCAGGTCGGCGATCGCTGCAAGCTGAACTTCGTTGGCCGTTCCGTAACACTTCAGGAGCCTCGTTCAAAGAAGCTCATCGAAGGCGGTTATGTTGGCAAGAAGGTTGTTCTCGGTATTCGTCCTGAGGACATCAAGGATGACGAGATGATGATCTCTGCTCTTCCTGATTCCACATTCGAAGCTGAAGTTAAGGTTTACGAACTTCTCGGTGCTGAAGTATTCCTGTACTTCACACTTGAAGACAAGGCTAACACTAAGGATCTCAACAACTACGTTGACATCACAGCAAGAGTTAACCCTCGTACCACAGCAAAGGTTGGCGATACAATTAAGATCGCTCTCGATCTTTCCAAGATCCATCTTTTCGACAAGGAAACAGAGCAGGTTATCTGCCACTAAAATTGAACTTTTACAGTCCCGACTTTATGTTGGGACTGTTTTTTTGCGGCTTTTTTTGCAGTTCTTTTTTTCTTAATTTTTTTTATGCTTTCTTTAGTTGAAATGGTAATTTAATGGAGTATACTAAAAAAATCGTAACTACTGTTTTCGGAAGCCGGGGCGACTTCCGATCATTTTTTAGAAGGGTTGATTTATGCTACAGTTAAAAGACATAGTAAAGAATTACGAAATGGGCGACTCAAAAGTGGAAGCCCTCAAGGGAATTTCGATCAATTTCAGAAAAAGCGAATTTGTCTCTATCCTTGGCCAGTCCGGCTGCGGAAAGACCACGCTTTTGAACATCATCGGGGGTCTGGACGGATACTCATCCGGAGACCTGATCATCAACGGAAAATCTACGAAGAAATTTAAAGATGCCGATTGGGACACTTACAGAAACCATTCTATAGGCTTCGTTTTCCAGAGCTACAATCTTATTCCTCATCAAAGCGTTTTGTCCAATGTTGAGCTTGCTTTGACTTTATCGGGAGTTTCTCCTTCGGAAAGAAAGAAAAGAGCCGCGGCCGCACTTGAAAGAGTGGGACTCGGAGATCAGCTTCATAAAAAGCCAAATCAGATGTCCGGCGGACAGATGCAAAGAGTTGCGATCGCTCGTGCTCTTGTAAACGAACCTGACATTCTCCTGGCGGATGAACCCACGGGAGCACTTGATTCGGAGACAAGTGTGCAGATCATGGAGCTTCTCAAAGAGATCTCAAAGGATCGCCTGATCATTATGGTTACACACAATCCTGAACTCGCCGAGGCGTATTCCACCAGGATCATCCGTCTTTTGGACGGCAGAGTTGTGGATGACAGCAGACCTTATGACGGATACATTGATGAAGATGTCAATGCATCCTCAAAGGACAAGGGAAAGAGAGCATCAATGTCATTTTTAACTGCATTGGGACTTTCTGCAAACAATCTCTGGACAAAGAAAGGAAGAACCTTCCTTACGGCCTTTGCCGGAGCTATCGGTATCATAGGTATTGCATTGATCCTTTCTCTTTCCGACGGTTTCCAAAAGTACATAGATCGTGTGCAGGAGGAAACACTTTCGAATTATCCCATAACCATAGAATCGGAGACCGTGGATTTTTCAGCCATGTTTTCCGCTATGGGAGGTGAAGAGGAAGAAAAGGAAGAAGAAAAAGAAACTACGGATCAAAACACTCCTGTTGAAAGAAATGTGATTAAGAGCCTGGACGTCAGTACAAACATGTACAATGCCATGATCAGCAAGAGAAATGTAAACGATCTGGTAGAATTCAAGAAGTACATAGACAATGAAGAGAACGGCATTCAGGATCTCGTAAGCGCTGTTCGCTATACATATGACCTGAACATAAAGATCTACGGAACGGATCTTTACGGTGAAACGATCCGTGTGAATCCCTCTACGGTTATGGATTCCATGGGAATGGGAAACATGTCATCCGTTTACTCCATGTACTCATCAATGCCCGCAATGTCCATGATGGGAACGGATATGGATATTTTCGGAGAGCTGATCGACAACCCGGAACTCTTGGCGCAGCAGTATGATGTGATCGCCGGCCATTGGCCCGAGGACAAGACGGAGATGGTTTTTGTGGTAAGCGAGCGTAACTACGTGGAAGACATGTCACTGTTTACTCTCGGACTCAAGGATCAGTCCACACTTTCCGCTTTCTTAAAGAACGAATCCATCGAGAAGTCCGGTAAGGAAGAGTACAGCTACGAAGACATATTGGGACTTCGCTTTCGCTGCATTCTGGATTCCGATTACTACACCTACGATCCCGAAAAGAAAGAGTGGAACGTGATCGAAGAAGATTCAGAGCAGTTTAAGGCCGTACTTGACAACGGCCTTGAGCTTAAAATAGCAGGCATAGTAAGACCGAAGCCGGAAGCAGCTGCAACTGCTATTTCAAGTACCATCGGATACACGAAGGATCTTACTCAGTATATTATCAACGAGACGAACAATTCAGCTATCGTAAGAAATCAGAAGGCAGATACGGAAACGGATGTATTTACCGGCAAACCTTTCGCTGATTCCGAGAATGCTGAGGATGCGGCAAATGAGGCTATGGATCTTTCAACGCTTACTCCCGAGCAGCAGGCCTACCTTGCTTCTCTTTCGGAGGAAGAGCTGGCTGAACTCAGAAAGCAGATGGCGGCATCGGCTGTATCCAATGCAACCTATGAAGGTAATCTTAAGGCACTCGGCGTTTGTGACCTGTCAGTGCCCTCAAGCATAAGCATATATCCTAAGGACTTTGAATCCAAGGATCTGTTGGAGGATAAGATCAAGGAATACAATGACAAGTGCGAAGCGGAAGGAAGAGAGGGAGAGAAGATCTCTTACACCGATTTTATCGGACTCATGATGTCTTCCATAAGCACGATCATCAATGCAATAACCTATGTATTGATCGCATTTGTTGCAATCTCTTTGGTGGTTTCATCCATTATGATTGCTATCATCACCTACATTTCGGTGCTGGAGAGAACAAAGGAGATCGGTATCTTAAGAAGTATCGGTGCTTCAAAGAAGGACGTTTCGAGAGTGTTCAATGCGGAGACATTGATCGAAGGCTTTGTTTCCGGAGGATTGGGTGTCCTGGTTACAGTACTTCTTAACATCCCCATCAATGCGGTGATCTACCATTTGGCAGGACTTAAGAATATTTCGGCTTTGCCTGTTAAGTACGGCATCATCCTGATACTGATCAGCATATTCCTGACAGTGATCGCCGGACTGATCCCAGCGGGAATGGCAGCAAAGAGAGATCCTGTTGAAGCTTTGAGAAGTGAATAAAAAAATCAGCGGCCTTTGGAAACAAAGGTCGCTTTTTTGTGATCATGTTGGGCTACTGTATTGCTTTTTTGATGGCTTCAAAGGTTTCGTCACTTATGACATGTTCAACCCTGCAGGCATCATCTTCCGCAGTTTTGGGATTAACTCCGAGCTTTACGAAGGCAGCTGTCAGAACGTTGTGACGTTCGTAAGTTTTTTCTGCGATCTTCAAGCCATCATCGGTCAAGGTGATCTTACCGTCCGCTGCGATGGTGAGATAACCGTTGTTCTTTAATATACCCATGGCTCTGCTTATGGAAGGCTTGGAAAAATTCATTTCCGTAGCAATGTCTATGCTTCTGACAAAAGGCTTTTTGCTTTGCAATACATAAATTGTTTCGAGATACATTTCACCCGATTCCTGAAGCTTCATGAGCTCGTTCCACCTCCTCTTACAGCGGCATTTTATGCAGATGCCGCATCCTCAATACAACTATTTAAGGGTAGCACAATGTAGGAACAGAGTCAAACTTAAAATGAAAAAAACAACAAAGTTTAGAAACATAAAATTTTGAAAAAAACGTATTGACAAAAACCTATTAGTAGAGTATGATAACACACGGTTAGCGGATGCTAACTCCTTTAATCCGATTACAAGTGAAATGGTTGACTCCTAACGATGGGGCTTCGGTTATTGCCGAAGCCTCATCTCTTTATTCTGCCCTTTTTTACGAGTTTAGAAAAACTTCTTTTACATTTAGCTAAAATATGCTAAAATAAAGAGACTGTTCAGGGTGAAGACAACTGACGGGTAAGATGAGAAAGGGTAAAAAGAATGATTTCAAATCAGATTTTGCAGGGAACGCTTGACGGCATCCGTTCAATTGCAAGAACAGAATTGTGCATATGTGACACTGACGGTAAGCTGTTGGCTTCTACTATTTCAGAAACGGCGGATTATGAAAATGCCGTCAGAAATTTTGTTGATTCTCCTGCCGACAGCCAAGTGGTTCAGGGTAATCAATTTTTTAAAGTATATGATGACAGGCAGCTTGAATTCGTTGTGATCGCTAAAGGTGACAACGATGAGACTTACATGATGGGTAAGCTTGCGGCTTTTCAGATCTCAAATCTGACTGTTGCCTATAAAGAACGTTATGATAAGGATAATTTCATTAAGAATCTGCTCCTTGACAACCTCCTGCTTGTAGACATTTACAACAGAGCAAAAAAGCTGCACATCGAAGCTGAGGCGCGCAGAGTCGTTTATCTGATCGAGACTCATCAGGACAAGGACACGGTTGCGCTTGAAACGGTGCGCAGTCTGTTTGCCGGTAAACCTCATGATTTTATTACCGCAGTTGATGAAAAGAACATTATCGTTGTTAAAGAATTAAAGCCCACGGAGGGTTATGAAGATCTTGAACGTACAGGCAAGGTGATTTTGGATATGCTGAACACCGAAGCCATGACGAAGGTCAATGTGGCTTACGGTACTATTGTAAATGAGATCAAGGACGTTTCCAGATCCTATAAGGAAGCAAAGATGGCACTTGACGTCGGAAGGATCTTCTTCAGTGAAGAGAACATAGTTGCTTATTCAAAGCTCGGTATCGGAAGACTGATCTACCAGTTACCGATGACTCTCTGCAAGATGTACATCAGAGAGGTTTTCAGAGACGGTTCCCAGGAAGAATTGGACGAAGAGACTTTGAGTACAGTGAACAAGTTCTTTGAGGACAATCTCAATGTTTCCGAGACATCCAGAAATCTTTATATTCACAGAAACACACTTGTTTACAGACTTGACAAGCTGCAGAAACTTACAGATCTGGATCTCAGAAAATTTGACGATGCTGTTGCTTTTAAGATCGCACTCATGGTTCTTAAGTACATGAACTACGTTGAAAATACGGATCCGACGATGATCCAATAAAAATATTACGGGCGGGGTGGGGACTCTGCCCGTATGCTTTTTTTGAGAAGGAAAATCTATAACTCGGCAGGGGATTGACTGAAACTACTATGGGAAGAATTGACATAAACAGGGAATTTAATAAGATACAAACTCCGGTTATTTCTTTTAATAATGTTTCAAAGAAGTACAATACAGGTACAGATGCTTTAAGCGACGTTTCTTTTAACATTTTTAAAGGAGAGTTTGTTTTTATTGTGGGAGATTCGGGATCGGGAAAGACTACACTGATCAAGCTTATTCTTAAGGAAACGCTTCCTTCGTCGGGCAAGGTTTTTGTGGTTGGACATGAAACAAAGCGACTTAGAAGAAAAACTGTTGCACGATTCAGAAGAAGCATAGGCGTTGTGTTTCAGGATTTCCGTCTTCTAAAGGACAGAGATGTGTTTGAAAACGTGGCTTTTGCGCAGAGAGTGATAGAAGCCGAACCGCATTCCTTGAGACACAAGGTTTCCAAGGTATTAAACCTGGTGGGGCTGGGAGATAAGGCCAGAGCTTTGCCGAAGGAACTTTCCGGAGGACAGCAGCAGAAAGTTGCCATGGCCCGTGCCCTGGTAAATAATCCTATTATCCTTTTGGCAGATGAACCTACGGGAAATCTTGACCCCAACAGTTCCAGAGAGATCATGCATCTGCTTGACGACATCAACAAAAGAGGAACAACGGTTGTTGTTGTCACTCACAATCAGGAGATAGTGGATGAAATGCAGAAAAGGGTGATCGTCCTCAGAGAAGGCCGCATTGTAAGAGATGAGGCAAAGGGAGGATACGAAGCCGGAAAAAAGGAAACAAAGGGTGAACCGGTATGAAGCACTTGAGAACATTGGGATATTGCATAAAACAAGGCTTCTCGGGGCTTTGGAAGAACAGACTGTTCTCGTTGGCGTCCATTGCCACTGTCATGGCCTGTCTCACATTGATCGGCGCTTTTTACTTTGTCTACCTTAATGTTGACAGCGCTATTTTAAAAGCGGAAAGCTCAGTGGGAATGACAGTTTTCTTTGATGACGGTGTTGAAGAAAAACGCATAGAAGAAATCCGTGAGAAGCTTCTGAAATTGGATGAGATTTCGGAAGTTCGTTACATTTCTGCCGAAGAAGCTTGGGAAAAATACAAAAAAGAGAATATGACAGAGGAAATGGCAGCCTCCTTCGGAGATGACAATCCTCTTGAGGAATCCGCATCACTGGAGATCTATCTGAGGGACGGAGATGCAGGTAAAAATGTGGCTGACAGCATCAGAGACATTTCGGGCGTCAGGACGGTAAATTTCTCGGAAACCGTTTCGGAAAGACTGTCGGACATCAGAGCGCTGATCATCGCTGTGGCTACCGTTCTTATCGGAATGCTGGCGGCGGTTTCTTTCTTCCTGATACGAACCACCATTGCTACAGGGATAAATGTCAGAAAAGAAGAGATCTCCATCATGTCCATTATCGGAGCGACAGATCTTTTCATGGAACTGCCCTTTGTTGTTGAAGGGATCTTAATTGGTCTTTTTGGAGGAGTGATCCCTCTTATAATACTGAACTTTTCTTATAATATTGTTGAGAATGCGTTGAGAAGAGAGTTTGGAAACACTTTTGACAATTTCAATCTTCTTCCTAAGGCTGAGGTTATGGGCGGATTTTTGCCCGTTGCACTTTTGTTCAGTGTAGGCATCGGTTTTTTGGCAAGCTGGATCACGGCAATGAGCAAGGTGAGAAAAATTGCGGTCGAACATTTTTAGGAGAGGGAATGAACAGACTCGATACGGTAAAAAGAATAGGCGTTGTTTCGATAGCGGTGTTTAGCTTGACTTTAACGGCTTTACCTACGAAATGTGTCTTCGCCGAAAAGAAATCGGAAAAAACAGCTTACGAGCAGGAGATAGAGTCATCCGCCAAGAAAAAGAAGGAACTTGAAAAGGCGGCTGAAGAGCTTCTTAAAAGGGTTGACGAACTGGATCCCGATAAATCCGATCTGGAGCTGTACATACTGACGGTCGACAATGTATATGCAGATCTTTTCGAGGAATACAGTAAATCGGAAGAGGAACTGGAGGACCTCAAAAAGCTGGTCGAGGCCTCAAGAACGGATCTGGCGGAGAAGAAAGCCATCGAAGCGGAGAAATACAGCATAATGAAAGAAAGAGTCCGCTACATGTACGAGGAAGGGAATGTTTCATTTACGGATGTGCTTTTCGGATCCTCGGGACTTTCGGATTTTTTTAACAGACTGGAGTACAGATATCGTATTATGAAATACGATAATGAGATATACAGTAATTACGAGAGCGCCAGAGAAAAGGCGGAGATCTCGGAGAAGCTTCTTACCGCAAGGCTCAATGAGCTGGAAGCTTTGCAGGAGTTCAGAGAAACCCAGATCGCTTCTTTGGAAAGCATTGCGGAAAAAAAGGCCGAAGAGCTGCTGAAAACCTCGGCAGCGTTGTCCATCGACACCTATGAGCTTTTTGCCAATTGGGATGAACTCATGGAGACCGATGATGTGGCGGATGTGCTGGAAGGCATACACGAAGAGGACATGGCGTCCTATATGCTTGAAAATATAATGTGGCCCCTGCCCGGGAAAAAATACATTTCTTCCCATTATGGCTACAGAGAAGCGCCTACGGAAGGTGCGACGGTCTTCCACAGTGGTATCGACATCCCCGCAACTACAGGTACGGAAGCCAAGGCGGCACTTTCGGGAGTGGTGGTGGCGGCAACCTACGATCCCGGATCGGGAAACTACGTTAAGATCAGCCACGGAAACGGGGTTTACACCAGTTACTGTCATGCATCCAAGCTGATGGTAAAGGTGGGAGACAGGGTAAAAAAAGGACAAACAGTCATATTGGTGGGTTCTACCGGAATCTCCACCGGACCGCATTTGCACTTTGGTGTGCAGGTTGACGGATATTACAGGAATCCGCTGGATTATGTATGGTATGGGAAGGAATGAAATCCTTCCCTTTTTCTTGGTCCTATGACTTGCCATAAAAATGCGGATGTGATAAAATCTCGATAACTGTTTCTCTGAAATGATAAAGAACAAGAAAGGCAAACAATGAAGAATGGATTTATTAAAGGCTTACTTCTCGGTGTGGGAGTTTGCATCTTGGCTGTACTTGGATTTAACATCGTAGTAAGCGCTGTAAATCAACAAAAGAAGCAAGAGGCGGGTCATTCGATAACCATCGGTTCACCCAGCCCTTCAATGGATTTGGCTAAAAACACACCTGCAGCAGTTACTGATACACCTGCCCCCACGGAAGCTGTAAATGTTACCCCGTCACCGATAGTGAGCGGAGTACCTACGGTAACACCCACTCTTTCACCTACGCCCACTCCGATCCTTGATCCTTTGACGACAAACGATCTGATGAGCGATGAGTTCATGGAAAAAGTGGAATTGTTTGAGAACATTATCAATCGATACTATTACAAGGACGTATCGGTGAGCGAAATTCAGACCGGTATCTTAAAAGGTCTGATGGATGGTGTGGGAGATCCTTATACCACTTACTATGTACCGGAAGAATACACTGAGTTGCAGGAGACTACCAGCGGTGTTTACGGCGGTGTAGGCTCTTACATCAGCAAGAAGAACGATTCTGATTATGCGATCTTTCTGAATCCCTTTGAGGGTGGTCCCGCCGATCAGGCAGGCATATTATCCGGAGACATTATCTATCAGGTTGAAGGAGAGGTGGTCCTGGGCCTCGGAACAGATATTATTGCAAATAAGGTGAGAGGTGAAGTGGGAACTGTGGTTCACCTTACCATATACAGAGAATCCACCCAGGAGTATCTGGATTTTGATATCGTAAGAGCGGTTGTGGAAGCTCCTACTGTTGCCAAAGAGATGCTTGAGGGCAATGTTGGATATATTTCTGTCAGTGCTTTTGATACCGTAACCGAAGAACAGTTTAAAACGGCTGTTGATTACGTGATGGCTAACGGCGCTGTCGGCATCATTGTGGATCTCAGAGACAACGGCGGCGGAGTTTTGAGTGTATGTGTAAACATGGCTGATTACATTTTACCTCAGGCACAGCTTATTACCTACACCCGTGACAAACAAGGCAAGGGTACAAAGTACTACTCAAAAGACAACCATCAGATCGATGTTCCTGTTGTTGTTCTTATTAACGGATACAGTGCAAGTGCGTCCGAAGTATTTACGGGAGCCTTAAAGGATAACGATCGAGCAACTGTAATGGGAACTACATCTTTTGGTAAAGGTATTGTGCAGAGCGTCATTCCTTTTACTGACGGATCTGCTATAAAGCTCACCACTTCAAGCTACTACACACCTTCGGGAGTATGTATTCATGGGATCGGTATAACACCGGACGTGGTGGTTGAACCTGTGGAGGCTGACAACCAGAAGGAAGCGGCGCGTAAATATATTTTGGGACAGTAGTACTTAATGAGGAGAAAATAAATGAAGATAGCAATACTTGGATATGGAACGATCGGTTCCGGAGTTTTTGAGATATTTGAACAGAACGCCGCAGGCATCAGAAAAAAGGCAGGAGAGGACATTGATGTAAAGTACGTCCTTGACTTGAGAGATTTCCCGGGAGAACCTGTGGAAAAGAAGCTTGTCCATGATTTCAGGATCATTGCGGATGATGCGGAGGTTTCCTGCGTAGTTGAGACAATGGGCGGAGTTGAACCTGCTTACTCTTTTGTGAAAGAACTTCTTTTAAGAGGAAAATCTGTCTGCACATCCAACAAGGAACTGGTTGCAAAGCATGGAGCCGAGCTTTTGGAAATCGCGAGACAGAAGAAAGAAAATTTCTTCTTTGAAGCAAGCGTAGGCGGTGCTATCCCGGTGATCCGTCCCATCAACGAGTCCTTCTCGGCTGATGAGATCGTGGAGATCTGCGGTATAGTTAACGGAACGACCAATTATATTCTGACAAAAATGTGCGACGACGGAGAAGACTTTGCCACAGCATTGGCAGAGGCTCAGGAAAAGGGTTATGCAGAGCGCAATCCTTCCGCTGACGTTGAGGGACATGATGCCTGCAGAAAGATTGCGATACTTGCATCTCTTGCCTGCGGCTCACATGTAAATTACGAAAAGATCTATACCGAGGGTATCACAAAACTTACAACCGTGGATCTCGGATATGCAAGAAAATTGGGCAAATCCATTAAACTGATCGCTCAGATGAGAAAAGAAAACGAAAGCGTTTTTGCAACGGTTTCGCCCATGCTTGTCGGAACCGGAAGCCCCTTGTTTGCTGTTAACGGAGTTTACAACGGTATCCTTGTAAAGGGACGTTTCTCGGGACAGATCATGTTCTACGGCAGCGGAGCGGGAAAGCTTCCCACAGCGGCGGCTGTTTCGGCGGATGTGGTTGAATGTGCAAGGAATCAGGGCAAGAACGAGCCTGTTTTCTGGAGCGGAAAAGAATTGCAGCTTACAGACAGAATGGAAGAGGTCAACGATTTCTTTGTTCGTGTGAATGCTGCGGATGCAGACAAGATCAGAGAAGTGTTCGACAAGATCACAGAGGTGGCTCCCGCTGAAGGAGAATTCGCTTTCACTGTAAAGAACATTTCGGAAAGAGATTTTATCGAAAAACTTAAGAGCATTAAGATCATCAACAGGATCAGGATCTTAAACGTATAAAAGACAAATAAAAAATCGCTTTTGAGCATCAACTCAAAAGCGATTTTTTGATATTGTTTAAGCACATGTATAAAAGAGCGCTACCGTTCCGGGGCCTACGTGGCTTCCGGTGACGGGCTCATACATAGTAAGGAGGAATTCTGCATGAGGAGCGATCTTTTTGAGAAGAGAAACCAGGAAGTTTGCGTCTTCTTCGCAACCTGCGTAAGCAATTCCTACGGGATCGTTGGTATCGCGGTCAAAATTCTTGGCGAAACTCTCTGCAAGAGCTTCCAAAGCCAGTTTACGACCACGAACTTTTTTGTCCATAACTATCTCTCCGCAATAGTTTGAGGTGAGAACGGGCTTTACATGAAGTACGGTTCCGACCTTGGCAGCGAAGGCTGAGATCCTTCCGCCTTTCTTAAGGAAGTTCAGGTCATCAACGGAAAAGATCTGGACTGTTTTGTTTCTTTTTGCAAGAAGAGCGGTGATGACTTCACGGATGTCCTTACCGCTTTCACGAAGCTTGGCTGCGTAAAGGACCTGAAGGCCTTCGCCCAGAGAAGCTGCAAGAGTGTCAAACACGTAGATCCTTCTTCCGGGAAATTCACTTTGAAGTATTTCCGCTGCGGAGCAGCCTGCGGAATAGGCACTGCTGATACCTGAAGAAATGGAAAGATGGAGCACATCTTCTCCCCTTTCAAGCACCGGTCTCCAAGCATTTAAGTATTGATCGATGTTGATGGCGGATGTCTTTACATCACTCTGGCGTATCCTCTTGTAGAAAGCGTTTCCGTCAAAGGCGGAGAGGTCTGTGCACTGCTCTTCGACACCGTCAACGATATATGTAAGTGGGATGATCGTAAGGTTGTATTTTTTCAAAATAATTGATGCGAGATTCGATGTTGTATCAGTTGAAATATTAAATGACATTGTAGTTTACCTCCTTGCATCTAATTTGTAATATTAGATTAGCACAGGCAAGGAATTATGTCAAGGTTTTTTTGGATAAAATCATCTTGTGCATTTATACGCAAAGTGCTATACTTTAACAGTGGATGCGGTGATTTCAAGGCATCTGAAAATGCGGAAGCCCAAAAGGCTTTTGTAAATAAATAAACAGGAAGAACATGACCATGTTTGACAGCAAACTTATAACAGGAAAGCTGAATCGTTGGGAAAAATTCATGAAAAAGTTTTCCCTTCCCGCGTATGATGAAATTCCAAATCTCGGACTTTATATGGATCAGGTTCTCACCTTAATGGGACAGTATCTTGCGCCTCTTACAACGGCTGACAGTGAGGATACTGCCATTACCGCCGCTACGATCAATAACTATGTTCGTGTGAAGGTAATGCCCGCACCCGAAAAGAAAAAGTACTTAAGAATACATATTGCTTATCTTATTATAATCTGTACATTAAAACAGGCCATGAGCATTTCCGACATTCAGGCATTGCTTCCCGCCGATATGTCAGACGAGGAAATGAGAGAGCTTTATTACGATTACTCCAGATACTACAAAGCATCGGTTCTCTTCTTTATTAATGAAGTTAAAGACGAGACGGACAGGATCCTCTCCACAGGAGCACGTATCCTGGCATCGGAAGAAGCCGAAAAAGCCGGCAGGACCGAAAGAGGCGAGGAGATCGAAGAGAGCGATGAGCCCAGCGAGGGACAGATCGAGTTCGATCACGCCGTAAAGAGTCTGATCTTCTCTTCCGCGACCATTGCAAATTTCTCCAAACTTCTTACCGCAAAGCTTATCGGGCTCGGCGGAAAAGAGTACACGGAAGAAGCTGTAGCCGAGAGAACGGTTTGACAAAAAAGGCGGTATAGTGTAAAATTTTACGCGCTCTAATTTCTGTTAGGGCGCGTCCTTTTAACTCGGACATTATGATCTTATGCCGGAAAGGTTTAAAAAAAATGGCTAAATATACAAATGAGATAAACAAGCGCAGAACATTTGCGATCATTTCACACCCCGATGCGGGTAAAACAACACTTACGGAAAAACTTCTTCTGTACGGAGGAGCCATCAATCTCGCCGGCTCCGTTAAAGCAAGAAAAACAGCAAAGCATGCGGTTTCAGACTGGATGGAGATCGAAAAGGAACGTGGTATCTCCGTTACATCTTCCGTAATGCAGTTTGAATACGACGGTTATTGCATTAACATACTTGATACCCCCGGACACCAGGACTTCTCCGAGGACACTTACCGTACGCTCATGGCTGCGGATTCCGCTGTCATGGTCATTGACGGTTCAAAGGGTGTAGAGGCACAGACCATAAAACTCTTTAAGGTCTGCGTAATGCGTCACATCCCTATTTTTACATTTATCAACAAGCTGGACAGAGATGCCCGTGACACCTTTGATCTCTTGGATGAGATCGAAAAGGTTTTGGGCATCAGCACCTGCCCTGTTAACTGGCCCATAGGTTCGGGAAAGAACTTTAAGGGAGTTTACGATCGCAACACTCACACGATCTTCAGATTCTTTGCGGCAAATGCCGGACAGACGGAAGTGGCGGAAGAGGATTGCGACATTAACGACCCTCATCTTGAAGAACTTATCGGTAAAGAGAATCGCAGGATCTTAAATGATGAACTGGAGCTTCTCGGAGGCGCAGGCAGCGACTTTGATCTGGAGGCAGTAAGAAAGGGAGAACTTACTCCCGTATTTTTCGGCTCCGCACTTACAAACTTTGGTGTGGAAACGTTCTTAAGACATTTCCTTCAGATGACCACATCTCCCTTGGGAAGAAATTCCGACGAGGGATTGATCACACCCACGGACGATGATTTTTCCGCTTTTGTTTTCAAGATCCAGGCAAACATGAACAAGGCTCACAGAGACAGGATCGCTTTTATGAGAATATGTTCCGGAAAATTCACTGCGGGTGAAGAAGTTTACTTTGTACAAGGTGAAAAAAAGATCAGACTCACTCAGCCCCAGCAGATGATGGCCAACGACAGAAAGATCGTCGAGGAGGCATATGCAGGGGATATAATCGGCGTTTTTGATCCCGGTATATTCTCCATCGGAGACACGATCTGTGCAAACGGCAGAAAATTCAGATTTGAGGGCATTCCCACCTTCGCGCCCGAGCATTTTGCTAAAATCCGTCAGGTGGACACAATGAAGCGCAAGCAGTTCCTTAAGGGCGTCAACCAGATCGCTCAGGAAGGTGCGATTCAGATCTTTAAAGAGTTTAATTCCGGTATGGAAGAAATTATTGTAGGCGTTGTAGGCGTTCTTCAATTTGATGTTTTGAAATTCAGACTTGAGTCGGAGTACGGCGTTGAGATCCGCATGGATCAGCTCCCTTACGAGTACATCCGCTGGATCGGAAACCCGGGCATAGACGTATCGAGCCTGAATGTTACATCCGACACCAAGAAGGTGCTGGATCTTAAGGACAGACCGCTGTTGCTCTTTACTCATGAGTGGAGCATCAGAACAGTTCAGGAGAGAAACAAAGATCTCATAATGACAGAGTTTGCTAAAAACTAAAACACGAACGCTTCCGACCATTTACGACAGGTGATCGATATGGCAGACGAAAAAGATTTGGAAAAAGAGAATAACGAACAGGAAAAGGATGATGTCCTTGCGGAAACGGAAGAACTGAACCGTGAAGCCGTACAGTATGAGCCCATGCAGGTAATGCCTGTGGTGGCCATCAAAGGACTTGTAATGCTTCCCGGAATGCTGGTGCATTTCGACCTTCATCAGGATGAAGCGGTGTCCGCGATAAATGCGGCCATGAAAGAGGGAAGACCTGTTCTTGTGATCACGCAGAAGGATAATAACGCAAATCAGATCCGCATCGACGATCTTTACAGAATGGGAACGATTTCTGTGGTTAAGCAGATCATCAAGATGCCCGGCAATCTGGTAAGAGTTTTGACGCAAGGCGTTAAGAGAGGAAGACTTGTGAATTTCACAAGGACAGTTCCTTATCTTGAGGCGCGAGTGGCGGAGCCTTACGAAACAACCTCGGATGTGCTCACGACTTTGGAACAGAAAGCAATGGTTAGAGGGCTAAAGGATATCCTTGAGGAGTACATTAAGCTTGACGACAGGCTCGGAAAAGAGATCACCGCACAGCTCATGAACTGTGATTCTCTTGATATGCTTTTGAGCCAGATAGCCATCAGCCTTCCCATGTCCACAATTGCAAGGCAGAAGATACTTGAAACCGTGGACATCAATGAACGCTTTGAAGCTATTGCGGTTACGATCACAAATGAGATCGAAGTTATTAAGATAAAGAAAGATCTTCAGGGAAAAGTCAAGGACAAGGTCGACAAGAACCAGAAAGACTACATCATGCGTGAGCAGATGAAGGTCATTCGCGAAGAACTGGGAGAGAAGAATGCCCAGGATGATGCGGACGAGTTCATGAAGACACTTGAAGGCCTTGAAGCATCTCAGTTTGTTAAAGATAAGATCAAAAAAGAGATCGACAGATACAAAAATGTTGCTGCCAGCCAGGCGGAAGGAGTAGTTGCAAGAAGCTACATAGAAACTCTTTTGAGCCTTCCCTGGGACAAGATGAGCAAGGATGACCTGGATCTGGCAAAGGCACAGGCTACTCTCGATCATGATCATTACGGTCTGGAAAAGGTTAAGGAGAGGATCCTTGAATTTCTTGCCGTAAGAATTTTGAATACTAAAGGCCAAGCGCCGATCATATGCCTGGTGGGACCTCCCGGAACGGGAAAAACTTCTATTGCAAGATCTGTGGCTGAGGCACTTAATAAAAAGTATGTACGCATCTGTCTCGGAGGTGTGCGCGACGAGGCGGAGATCCGCGGACACAGAAAAACTTACATCGGAGCAATGCCCGGAAGGATCGTGGAGGGGTTAAAGGAAGCGGGAACGAAGAATCCTTTGATGCTCCTTGATGAGATCGATAAGGTGAGCTCCGACTACAAGGGCGACACTTCATCCGCGCTGCTGGAAGTTTTGGATCCCGAACAGAACAAGCATTTTAACGATCATTATGTTGAGATACCTGTGGATCTTTCGGAAGTTTTCTTCATTTGTACGGCTAATACGACAAAAACCATTCCGAGACCTCTTCTTGACCGTATGGAGCTGATCGAGGTGTCCAGCTACACAGATAACGAGAAGATGCACATCGCAAAGGATTTCCTGTATCCCAAGCAGCTGGAAAAGAACGGACTAACCAAGAAACAGCTTAAGATCTCGTCTGCGGCAATGAAGCTGTTGATCTCGGGGTACACGAGAGAAGCGGGCGTCAGAAACCTTGAGCGTCGCTTCGGAGAGATTGCCAGAAAAGCGGCAAGAAAGATCCTTGAAGCAAGACAGACGGGAGAAGCGGAAGAACCGATCAAGGTTACCGACAAGAATCTTCCGGATTTCCTGGGTAAAGTAAAGTACCATGATCTTAAGGCCAATGCAAAGGCCGATGTGGGGATCGTAAGAGGCTTGGCATGGACATCTGTGGGCGGTGATACGCTGCAGATCGAAGTTAACACTATGCCCGGAAAGGGCGAGCTGATCCTTACGGGATCGCTGGGCGATGTCATGAAGGAATCCGCAAGGATCGGAATCTCCTACGTTCGTTCTCTTTCGAGAAAGATCGGCCTTAAAGATGATTTCTTTGACAAGCACAGCATACACATCCATGTGCCTGAGGGAGCAACGCCCAAGGACGGACCTTCTGCGGGTATAACCATGGCTACAGCCGTTTATTCAGCAGTCAGCGGAAAGAAAGTCAGAGCCGATGTCGCCATGACCGGAGAGATCTCGTTAAGAGGAAAGGTAATGCCCATCGGAGGACTTAAGGAGAAACTCCTGGCCGCAAAGAAAGCGGGCATTAAGCTTGTTCTCATCCCCAAAGAAAATGAAGTCGACCTTTCGGAGATTTCCGAAGAGATCACGGAAGGCATGGAGATCTTGCCTGTTACGGATATGAAACAGGTTTTGGAGAATGCACTTTTATGAATGTAAACAATGTGGAACTGGAAATCGTTTGTGGTATCACCAGTAAGCTCCCTGCGACCAAATTGCCGGAAATAGCTTTTGCGGGTAAATCCAATGTGGGAAAATCCTCACTGATCAATTCCCTGATAAACAGGAAATCTTTGGCCAGGACTTCTTCCCAGCCGGGTAAGACCAGAACCATAAATTTCTATAATATAGAAAAAACATTATATTTTGTCGATCTGCCGGGATACGGTTACGCGGGTGTTTCCCATGACACAAGAGAGAAGTGGGGAGACATGATCGAAAACTACCTGAACACTTCAAAGCAGCTCAAGGCCATCTTTCTTTTGATAGATATAAGGCATGAGCCTTCGGCAAACGACAAGCTGATGTATGACTTTATCTGCCAAAGCGGTTTTAAACCCATAGTCATCGCAACAAAGGCAGACAAGATCAACAGAAGTCAGCTTCAAAAACAAGCCGCAGTTGTAAGAAAGGGACTGGAAGCGGACAAGGATACCGTCATCATTCCCTTCTCATCGGTTACAAAGGCGGGGAAAGAGGAGATTTGGAAGATCATAGATTCTTTCACGGGAATTTAAAAAAATGGATTCAGATGCTTTAATGTTTTACAAATTAGTGATATTATACATTTTGGACCGCTTGGAGACACCAATCAGCAATGCGGAACTTACAAGGATCATTCTTGAAAGGAACATTGCGCAATACATGTCCATTCAGGAATCATTGGAAGATCTTGTGGGAGACGGTTACATTTCTGTTTCGGAGAACAGGAACTCTCACCTCTACAGCATTACCAACGAGGGAAGAGAGACGCTTTCCTTCTTCTATCAGAACCTTTCCGTTCCGCTCCGCGATGACATCGATGACTGCCTCTCAAAGGAGCAGTATCATCTGAGAGATCTTGCGGCGTCTACCGCAGACTACTATGAAGTCAACAAGAACGAGTACATTTGTGAACTCAAGGTGGTTGAAAGAGGAAGCGAACTGGTGAACATCAATCTTCTCGTGGCAAGTCCCGAGGAAGCGGACACCATCTGCAACCGCTGGAAAGAAGCAAATGCCGATGTCTACGAATTTTTGATCACGAGACTTCTGGCGGGAAAAAAGAATTCCTGAGGCAATCCTTTTTTGCGAAAGCCTTTTGGGATAAATGGGGTATTAGCTTAGCTGGGAAAGCGTCTGGTTCGCAATCAGAAGACCAGGGGTTCGAATCCCCTATGCTCCATGCTTTTTAGCAATAAATGAGAAGAAACGGCCTTAAAAGCCGCTTCTTTTTTGTTGCACAAATCACAATTTTCATATAAAATGGGCACAGAATCCTCTATTTTTAGACACAAAGTGCACACAATCAGCCTTTATTATATAGCCATAGTCAGTGATGAAACAAAAACAATCCGCTGACAGAGAGGTAAAGCCTATGGCAATCGAAGTATTCAACAGGTACGAAATGAAGTACCGCATTACAAATGAACAATACGAAAAGCTTCGTGAAAGACTTTCCGAGCATATGGAGTCCGACGAGCACAGCAAGAACGGTGAGTTTTACACCATATGCAACATCTACTACGATACCGTACACAACGATCTGATCAGACGCTCCATAGACGGTGGCGTTTACAAAGAGAAGATGAGACTCAGAAGCTACGGAACCGTCGGAACAGATCAGAAGGTTTTCCTTGAGATCAAGAAAAAGTACCTGGGTCTTGTGAACAAGCGCAGAACAAAGATGGTCCTTCAGGATGCTTACGACTACTTCGAGACCGGAAAGAAACCGGAAGTTCAGCCCTTTATGAACGGACAGGTCCTTGACGAGATCGATTACATGAAGAACAGACTCGGCCTCAGACCTAAGCTTTTCCTTTCTTATGACAGATGCGCAATGTTTGACAGAGAGAACAGAGACTTCAGAGTTACTTTCGACAGAAACATTACCGCCAGACGTTACGACCTGGGACTTCATTATGGAGTCTACGGTGACAAGCTGATCGGAGAAGATGAATGGATCATGGAGATCAAGATCGACAAGGCTATGCCTTTGTGGATGACTCAGATCCTTTCGGAGTTCAAGATCTACAAGACCAGCTTTTCGAAATACGGAACAGAGTACAAAGCATTTGTTGCACAGAGAGTTGCAAACGGTGCAAACATTATTTTAGCCGATAAGGAGGAAGCATTATGCTTGAACAATTATTCAATGTCACAAACGACGGCACGATCACAACAGCCGAAACACTCATTTGCTTAGTAGTAGCACTTATCTTTGGATTTGTTATCGCGGGAACATATGCATTATCCAATAAAAAGGAGAGCACTTCGGTCAGCTTTTTCCTTACCCTCATTGTTCTTCCGGCACTTGTAAGCCTTATAATCGTATTGGTAAGCGGAGATGCCGCAAAGGCACTTTCGATTGCAGGAGTCTTCACTCTTGTACGATTCAGGTCACAGCCCGGAGAAGGCAAGGATCTTTGCTACATCCTGATCTCCATGGGAGCGGGACTTGCGGCGGGAATGAATTACTTCTCCATCGCAGCGATCGCAGTGATCATCCTTTGTGTGATCATGATCCTGGTTTCAAAATTCGGAGCTTCATTCTTTAATAACGAAGTAAAGGCACTTAAGATCGTGATCCCCGAGGACATGGATTACAACGGAGCATTTGATGATATTTTTGACAATTTCACATTATCAAGAGATCTTGAAAGAGTTAAGACCACAAACATGGGCACTCTTTATGAACTCACTTACAATGTTAAATTCAAAAAGAATGCCGACGAAAAGAAATTCATGGATGAATTAAGGACCAGAAACGGAAATCTGAACATTACACTGGCAAAACTCATTAAAAAGGACACAGCCCTTTAAAATGATGATTTGAGACTCATAAAGCCGCTCTTTACCAAAAGGTAAGGCTGCGGCTTTTTTTGTTGCAGGGGAGAAGAAAAATCCGACTTGTCTAAAAAAGTCACGTAAAGAAGTCTAATTTATATAATATTTTAAAATGTGAACTCATTATAAAATCTTCTTGTAAGGCTTTGCCTGTGTGCAAAGTCAATATAATAAGAGGAGAAGATGACATATGAAGAAAGTGACAAAGAAACTGGTTGCGTTCGCTGCATCATTTCTGATGCTGGTGTCCGTTCTTACAATGGGAACACCTGCCGCTCAGGTGCTTGCAGACGAAACAGCAGAGAGTTACTACGCATTCGTTGCCATTGGTGCGGGTGATGCATGGGAGTACCAGTACTATGGCAAGACAAGCGGTAACTCGGGTGCTGTGGTTGCACAGGATGCTTACATTGCTGTAGGCGAAACAAAGACGATCAGCGTTACAATGCCCGATACAACGACTCAGGCATGGTTTCACGCTCCCTGTATCATTATTCCCGGCGCGACCGAAGTAGACTTTGATGTTGCATTAAAAGTGGATGGCAAGGATGTTGCCATCGACCTTACAGCAGGAAAGAAGCTGTGGTGGCCCGAGGGCACCGGTGCATGGGATGCTACAGAGTGCATCCGTCTTGCCGGCGGTTACAACGAGTGGGGCGACAAGTTCAGTGCTAAGCCCGTTAACTTTAAGACAGTTGAGTACACGATCACCCTTAAGAAGGTTGTAAAAGATACCTCAAATCTGGGCTTCTATTCTTTCCTTGCTATGGGCGGAGCAGAAGACTGGTCCATGGGCTACCAGGGAAAAGATAACACAGGTAACTACACAGGAGTTGTTGCCAACGATCAGTACCTTAATTTTGAAGGTGATGCATTAACCGTAACCTACGCCCTTGAGTTCGACAAGGCGGTTGATAAGGTTTGGTGGATGGCTCCCGTTATCACCGGTGCAAATTTCAAGACCTTGGATTTCACCATCGATTCCATCAAGTTTGACGGAAATGAGATCACACCCGATCTCACTCAGGGTGACGCATGGTGGACGGAAGGTGTCGGCGATGCATATGCAACCGATTCAACTGTACGTCTTGCAGGCGGCTACAACGAGTGGGGCAGCAAGTACATCGGAGGAGAGAGCAATCCCATTCCTTCTTTCACAAAGGTTGAATACACGATCACGTTCAATCAGCTCAGTGCTGATGAAAAGTATCTTGCATTTGTTGCCATCGGCGGTGATTCGGATACAGGCAGCTGGGATATGAGCTACACCGGACCCGGATCCGAAACTGAAGGTGTTGTAGGAAAGACAGCTTATGTTGCTGCAGGTGACACGGTTACTGTCGGCGTAACTTTCCCTCAGAATTTTAAGCATGCTTATTATACTGCTCCCTGCATCGTTGCAGAGGGTGTGAACCTTGTAAAGGGACACATAGATTCCGTTAAGATCGATGGCAAGGAAGTTGCTGTTAACATGGACGCCGGAAAGTTCTGGTGGTATGAAGCCACAGGCGACTACGATGAAGAACATTGCGTTCGTCTCGGCGGCGGCTATAATGAGTGGGCATCTCAGTACATCGCAGCTCCCGAAAACTTTACATCCATCGAGTACACATTCACCATTGACAAGATCTCCAAGGGAAATCCCGCAAAGGAAAGCGATGAGACATTTGAGCTCGGTATCGCTTACGGCGGAGACAAGAAGGAACAAAATGACTGGGGCTACGGTTACGTAACAGGCTTTAATGCAGAGATCGAAGGTGGCAGTGAGTTCATTAAGGTTGGCGAAACAAAGACAGTTTCCCTGAAGTTTGCTTCCAAACCCGTATATACCTGGTATGTTGCTCCTTATCTTCTTTGCCTGGATACTTCAAAGGTTCTTGACATCGACTTCGATATTGTCTGCAAGATCGATGGCAAAGAGATCCCTGTAGATCTTACAGCCGGTAAAGCTTTCTGGACAGAGGGCACAGGTGATTACACCGATGCAACATGTTTCCGTCTCGCGGGCGGATACAACGAGTGGGGCTCACATTACATCGAGTCTCCCAAGGATTTCACAACGATCGAGTATACCATCACTTTGAACTCTTTCCTTGTGGCTGAGCCTGAAGTAGTGGAATTCGATCCGGCTCTTCTTTCCGGAAAGTATGATGCTTATCTTACATTCCAGTGCCCTGATACATGGGTATATCGTGATGACTGGATGAATGAAGCTTCCGGCGGTATCGCACTCTGGAAGGACATTGCAGATAACTTTAATCATGTAACATGGAACGAGGGTGCAACTCCCGAAGAGCAGAACATCGGCGGTACATTTGTGGATGCGGTTATCGACGGCAACGGAACATACACTGTTTCTCTCACAGGCGCTGAAGCCGGACTTAAAGGATCCGAAAAGTACAACATGTTAAAGGTTTCCACGAACATTCCTTATTCCTGCCTTGCCAACGGACTTGAGATCACAGAAGCAAGCGTTTCCGTAGACGGAAAGAAACCTGTTACCGACTTCGTTCTCTATGAGAACAAGGTTGAGAGTGACAATTATCCTGAGTACAACGGCAGTTACATTTCAATCGAGTTCATCAACACATACAACTCAAAGAACCCTGCTGCTCTTGATTCCGTTCAGATACCTCAGGAGAGCATTGTCTGCACATTCACCGTAAAGGGCTTTGACCATGACAACACAGCGGCTGCACAGCCTGCGGCAGAGCCCGAAAAGACTTCGGACGACAATGCTGCTAAGACAGAAGGAAAGACAGAGACTCCTGCAAGTGAAGCGTCAACTGCAGTTGACAGTGAAAAGAAGGGCGGAGTTAACGTCGCAGTTATCGTGATCATCGTCGTTCTTGCGGTTGCAGCTGTAGGATGCGGTGCATTCTTTGTGATCAAAAAGAAGAAAAAGTAAAACAGTTGCTAATTGGCTGTTAAAGTGTTAATCTATGGGCGGCGCACATTGTGCCGCCCATTTTTTACCGATGAAAACCGTTTTGATCCGAAAAGGAGATCGAATGAAAAGAAAGCTTGCTCTTGCATTGGCGATAATACTTGTTTTTACCGCCTGCTCATGCGGAAAAGAACAAAAATCGAAAAACACTTCTCCGATCACTCTTACTGTGTTTTCGCAGGTGGCAAATTACACCGGAAAGCAGGTGGGATGGTTTGCGGATGTAATGCTTGAAAGATTTAACGTGATCCTCAACATCATTCCCGATACGGCAGGAACCTACGAAACCAGATTTGCCTCAGAAAGCTTCGGAGATCTGGTGATCTTCGGGAATAACGGCAATGAATACAAGAATGCGGCAAAAGCCGGACTTTTGCTGGATTGGGAAAAAGACGATCTTTTAACGACTTACGGCCCGTACATTAAAGAAAACATGGACGCTGCCATTGAAGCAAACAGGAAGCTGACCGACAATGGTCATGTTTACGGCATCGGAAACAATGTGGCGGGAGAAGATGACGGTGTATCGGATTTCTTTTACACCTGGGATCTGCGCTGGGATCTTTATGAAAGGCTGGGATGCCCCGAGATCATCGACCTCGATGATATGGTGAAGCTGTTTGAGGATATGAAGGAGCTGGAGCCCAAAGACGAAAAGGGCAATTCTGCATATGCACTCTCCATCTGGCCCGATTGGGACGGATCCATGATGATGTATGCAAAGGCTCTTGCATCGGCCTACTATGGCTTTGATGAGCTGGAGCTGGGGCTTTACGATGCTTCAACCGGAGAATTTCATGGTGCGTTGGAAAAAGACGGCCCCTACATTGAGATGCTTTCTTTTTTGAATAAATTATACAGAAAAAACCTTTTGGATCCCGATTCCATGACCCAGACCTACGTTGAAATGGCAGAAAAGATGATAAACGGCGGCTGTTACTTCTCTTTGTTTGATTATGCCGGCGGAAACTATTTTAACAATGAGTCCCATCTTAAGGAAAACAAGATCATGCTGCCCATGCTGCCGAAAAATGCGGCACCTGCTGCCTATGAGCTTTCAAAATACGGCGGACAGCAGATCTGGAGCATCGGCAGCAGCACCAAGTACCCCGAGCTTTGTATGGAGATCATCAACTGGCTTTGTACTCCTGAAGGCTTTATGACTATGGAGTACGGAAAACAGGGGATCAATTGGGATTATGATGACAACGGCTATCCGTTTTTGACGGAGATTGGGCTTAAGTGTATGACTGACGGAAGCAATCCCGAAACCAAGGATGAAGCGGGTTACACTTTTAAGCAGGGACAATGCCAGATCAACAATACCACATGGGCGAGAGATGCTTTGAATCCGGATTCTAACGGAGCCACCTACAACTGGAACACATGGGAAGAGGACAAAGCACCTGCCCGTACTGCCAGTGAAGCTCATTGGAGAAGCTTTAACGGTGTGACTTCTGTTACTGATTATCTGGAGAGCAAAAAATATACATTAATTCCCGCTTCCACATTCTCAAATCTTGCGAAAGATGATGAATATGATATAATTATCGCACAGGTTTCCCAATGCATAGTCAATTATTCATGGAACGCGGTTTATTCGGATACGGAAGAGGAATTTGAAAAAAACATCTCCGAAATGATCGAAAGAGGAAATGCCTACGGATACGGGACATGCCTGGAATGGAGCATCAGAAACGCTGCCGCGAGGCACAGGGTGGAAGTTTCGGAAAAAACCGAATGACAGAAAACTTCCGGGAGATTAAATATGAACAAAGAAGACTACTTAAAGCATATAGATGCAGTGAACCAAAAAGGACCTTATCATGCTGACTGGTCAAGCCTTACGGAATGGAGAACTCCGGAATGGTTTGAAAGACAAAAATTCGGTATTTTCATTCATTGGGGTGTTTTCAGCGTGCCTGCCTTCGGAAACGAATGGTATTCCAGAAGCATGTATTTAAAGGACACACCTGAATACAAACATCATTTGGAGACTTACGGTCCTCAAAAGGATTTTGGATACAAGGATTTTATACCCATGTTTAAAGCAGAGAAATTTAATGCATCGGAATGGGTTGAGATCTTTAAGAAAGCCGGCGCAAGATACATTGTTCCGGTTGCGGAGCATCATGACGGATTTCAGATGTATGACAGCGAACTTTCGGATTGGAATGCTGCGAAAATGGGCCCTCACAGAGATGTCATCGGGGAACTGAAGAAGGCCTGCGAAGAAAAGGATATGATCTTTGCCACATCTTCTCACAGAGCAGAGCATTATTGGTTCATGGGATGCGGACGTTCTTTTGAAAGCGACATCAATGATTCGGTGGACAGGGACTCCATTTACTGGCCTTCGGTCAAGGAACAGCCTGACATGGGAGATGTTCATTCTCCCGTTGCTTCAAGCAGGGAATTTCTGGATGACTGGCTGATGAGATGCTGTGAGATCGTTGACAGGTACGATCCCGCCGTGATCTACTTTGACTGGTGGATCATGCATGAAAGTTACAAGGATCATTTAAAGAGATTTATGGCCTATTATTACAACAGATGCAGAGAAAGAGGAAAGGAAGGTGCCATCATCTACAAGCACGATCCGGTTCCTTTCGGTTCCGGAATACCGGACGTTGAAAGAGGAAAATTTGCACTTTCTCAGCCCTATCATTGGCAGACCGATACGGCCATTGCATATAATTCCTGGTGTTACACCGACAGACTTGAGTACAAGAGAGCAGACGAGATCCTTTGTTATTTGGTGGATGTGGTTTCGAAAAACGGAAATCTGCTCTTAAACATCGGTCCCAAATCGGACGGTACAATTCCCGATGAAGACAAGAAGATACTTTTTGATATAGGTGACTGGCTTTCCAGGTACGGAGAGGCTATTTACGATTCCAAGCCGTGGAAGAGAGCGGCCGAAGGTCCTACAAAAGAAGCTGAAGGTAAATTTTCGGACGTCAAGGGCAAAGAGTACACCTCTTCCGATTTCCGTTTTACCTGCGGACACGGAGCGGTTTATGCCATCAGCCTCCACTATCCCGAGGACGGAAGGTTAAAGATCTGCTCCCTCGGAGTGGCTGATTTTAACAGTCTTGATTTTCAGGGCATCATTACAAAGGTCTCAGTTCCCGGATACGGAGAGATCAGATTTGAGCAAAAAGCAGATGCTTTGTATGCTTACGGGCCTTCAATGAAAACAGATCTGCCTGTTGTTATCAAGGTAGAAACAGATTAAAGGATATTGATGGAAACATTATACATTGCTGATGACGAAAAAATCATAAGGGACGGACTCAAGTACATTTTGGATTGGGAAAAGCTGGGACTCATGATCTGCGGCGAAGCCGGAAACGGGGACGATGCTCTTTCGGGAATACTGTCTTCAAATCCCACAATTACCATGATGGACATCAAAATGCCCGGGCTTTCGGGTCTTGAGGTCATCCGCCGGGCAAGAGAAAAGGGGTACACAGGCAGATTCATCATCCTGTCCGGTTACTCAGACTTTGCTTACGCCAAAGAGGCCATGAAGTATGATGTGAATTTCTATCTCACAAAACCCATTGAAGAAAGCGAGCTCACCAAAGCCGTTACCGAGATCCTTTCCGCTGTTATGGAGGAAAGATCAATAGAGTCACGCAATGAGATCTTAAGAAAGAAATCCAAACGAGAGATAATAAAGGACATAGTTTCCGAGAAAGCGGATTTTGAAGATCTGAATTTAAAAGAGCTGGGGCTTGATGCAAATGCGTATCGCATTGTTGCCTATGAAAGCTTTGATGTGACCGATCCCTCATCACTTCCTTACCAGTTTTCCGACCTTTTTATGGCGGCGAACAAAGGGGATGAGTTCTTTGAACAGTTTGAATACAGGCACATAAACTGCCTGCTTTTAAAGGGCTCTCTTGCCATTGAGAAGCTCAAGAGATTTGTGGCTCACTACGATGACGAACCGGAAAAAGGAAGCCCGCTCGATACGCTTTTCATTGCCTACGGCTGTGAAGTTTCCGGAATTTCGGAGATTTCAAAAAGCTTTGATCAGGCTCGTCTTTTGATCCACAGAAGATTCTTCTGCAACCAGGGACAGCACGTTCTCGGATTTGAGGATCTGCCCTCGGTACAGAACAATCTTGTTAAGCTGGAAAAGGACAGAGCGAATGTATATGCAAAAAATATCATCGGATACATTCAGGCGTTTAACAGACGAAAGGTTGCCGAGGAACTATATGCCCTGGAGGACTATCTGTACCACGTGAGTGCCGACATTTCTGCGGTAAAGATCTTTCTGACAGACATATGTCTTCAGATCAAAGAAAACATCACGCACAATTATCCGACTGCCGAGCTGCCGTTTGAATCAAATACGGAGATAATGGGCTTTATTGAAACAAGGAATTACCTCTATGAGATCATAGGGTATTTTTCCAATGAATTTGAAAAGGTGATGTCATGCATAGGCAACTCGTCCAGAGACAGCGTAATGGATGACATACTTTACTATATCGATCACAATTATCACACTAACCTGCGGCTTGAGACCATCTCATCCTTGTTTGGGTATAATTCCAGCTACCTGGGAAAGATCTTTAACAAGACCGTGGGAGAAAATTTCAACACCTACGCCGACAAGGTGAGGATAGCGAAGGCAAGAGAATTGCTGGAACAGAAGGATCTTAAGGTCTACGAGATCGCTGAAAGAGTCGGTTATAAAAACGTGGATTATTTCCACAAGAAGTTTAGGAAATACGTGGGACAGAGTCCTGCGGAATACAGAAAGACGATGAACGTCGAAACGGAAGAGGAGTAATGAAGTACTTTTCGGAATTATTTAACAATCATATTTTAGTTACGGCTGCAGGCGCGTGGCTGATCGCACAGATCATTAAGACTATGATCAATTTTCACTTTACCAGGAAGATAGACTGGGAAAGAATGGTGGGATCCGGCGGTATGCCCAGCTGTCACTCGGCGACGGTGGCTGCACTTTTCACCGTAACCACATTTTTCTACGGACCCGGATCTTTTGAATTTGCGGTAACTGCCATTTTGGCTATAATAGTAATGTATGATGCCAGAGGCGTAAGGCGCGAGACCGGTAAACAGGCTGTGCTTTTGAACCAGATCAGAGACTATCTTTTGTACGGTGAGAAGAAAGGAATGCCAAAGCCTGATTTTTCGGATGAAAATCTCAAGGAACTCGTTGGACACACACCTTTGCAGGTACTCGTGGGGGCAATCCTGGGAGTGCTTATCGGAGTGCTTTCCGGCCTTTTTTGGAAGTAAATGCCATATCGGCTTTTAAAAGATAGGAGCAAACTCTATGGACAAGATTTTATTCGGAGGGGATTACAATCCCGAGCAATGGCCCGAGGACGTTTGGGTTGAAGACATGAAGATGCTTCGCGATGCAGGTGTTGACATCGTGACGCTTAACGTTTTTTCCTGGGCTGCCTTACAGCCTTCGGAGCACAGATACGATTTTAAAAGATTGGATAAGATCATCAAATGCGTTACGGATGCGGGAATGAAGATCTGTCTCGCCACTTCCACGGCAGCTCATCCCGCGTGGATGGCAAAGCGTCATCCTGACATTTTACAGGTGGATTTTGAGGGAAGAAAGAGAAAATTCGGAGCCCGTCACAATTCGTGTCCTTCCAGCCCGACTTACAAGAAGTACTCTGTGCGTCTCGCAGCAAAACTTGCAAAGAGGTACAAGAAGTACGACAACATTGTTGCATGGCATGTGAGCAACGAGTACAGTGCTGACTGCTATTGCGAAAACTGTGAAAGAAACTTCAGAAAATGGCTGAAGAAGAAATACAAGACACTGGATGAGCTTAACAGAGCATGGAACACAGCATTTTGGGGACACACCTTCTACAATTGGAACGAGATCGTTGTGCCCAATGATCTGAGTGAACATTTCGGATACACGAGAACCTGTTTCCAAGGCATATCCTTAGATTACCGTCGTTTCCAGTCCGAGGCCGTTCTGGAAAACTACAAGGCTGAATATAAGGCTATTAAAAAACAGATACCCAACATTCCGGTCACGACAAATTTCATGGCGTATCATTTTCAGCTGGATCAAAGAGCATGGGCTCCTTATCTGGATTTTATCGCTTGGGAAAATTACCCCGCATGCGACAGCCCGGAGTGGTCCGTTGCCATGTGGCATGACATGATGAGA
>JAILNG010000086.1 GCA_024691875.1 Lachnospiraceae bacterium
AAGCATATGCCCGAATCCGCCGGGGAAGCGTTCTATGAATCTGTCTGCGTGGATCAGCTTCGCACTTTCTATGCATTCTTCGTCGGTTGCATCCCATTTTCCGTAGCGGATGTTTTCGAGGATCGTGCCCTTGAAGATAAAGGGATCCTGCATGAGAACACCCACTTCGTTCCTTAAGGATCTCAGCTTGATGTCCCTGACATCCGTACCCTCGATTCGGACAGCCCCCTTCTTTACATCGTAGAAGCGTGTCAGCATGTTGATGACAGTGGTTTTGCCCGCTCCCGTGTGACCCACCAGCGCGATGGTCTGTCCGGGCTCAACGTGGAGATTGAAGTCCTCAAGGATGGGAACGCCCTCGTCGTACTCGAAGGTAACATGATCAAAATCGACGGTTCCCTTAACATCCTTAAGTTCCACCGCATCCTCTTTGTCAGCGATGTCCACGGGATAATTGATGGTGTCAAAAACCTGCTCGAGGTTTGAAGAAACCTGGGCCAGATCCTGGATGATGGTCGCTATCTGGGAAATGGGATCTCTGAAGGATGACATGTAACTGGTGAAGGTGATGACCGTACCCGCCGTAACGCCCATTCCTCCTCCGAGGATCAAAGCCAGCGCAACACCGTAAATCGCCAGAGTGCCCACATTCCAAAAGCCCATGGTGATGGGGGAATTCAGACGTGAAAGGATCACTATCTTCCACCAGGAGTGAACGCTCTTTTGATGGATCTCGTCGTAAACCGACTTGTTCTTTTCAATTCTGCTGTAATTCTTGATGATCTGCTCGCCCATAATGGACTCCACAAGAAACGCGGATCTGTTGGAATTCTTGGCTCTAAGGTCCGTCCACTTCTTTGAAAGCACTTTCTTTAAGCGGGACATGCAAAAGATCATGGGAATGACGGTTGCAAAAACCACCAATGTAAGCAGCGGGCTCAGCGAAAGCATAAACACGCTGACCACCACGATCTTCACGATATAAACCGCAAACATCAGTACGTAATTCGAGAAGAAGGAGGCCAGTCCGTTAATGTATTCCGTTACTCTCACAACGATCTTGCCGTCCGGTCTGCTGTCGTAGTAGTCAAAGGACAGTTCCTGCAAGTGTTCAAAAATGTCTGTCCTGATCTTGGAGATAACCTTGAAGCCCACTTTTCCCATCTGCTTTGTCTGGATGTAGGAAACCGCGATCTCAACTATCGCGAGGAAAAACATGCTCCCGCAAAGCATGACGAGCTGCTTGTAATCATCATTTACCACCGTTTCATCCACTATGATCTTAAGTAGTCTCGGCGGTATCAGCGAAGTGACGGATGAGATCAAAAGGAGGAGCCCCACGCCTGCCACCGTCTTTTTAAAGGGCAGCACGTACTTCAGAGTCTTCATCAGCTGCTTCAGATCTATCTTTTTTTCTATTTTTTCGTCCTGAAAAAATGTATTTCTCTTAGCCATGTTCAGCCTTTCTATGCACGAGTCTTTGTTTTGGGCGTTTTAATCTGTTTCCTTTTGCGACATCTGGATGTTGTAAACCTTTGCAAAGCTGCCGTTCTTTTTCATGAGCTCCTCAAACGTTCCTCTCTCCTCCACGCGGCCTTCGCGCATGTACAGGATCTCGTCGCAGCCGGTAACTGAAGAAAATCTGTGAGCCGTGATGATCAGCGTCTTTTCGGAAAACTTTTCATAGATCTCGTTCAGGAGCACCTTCTCCGTGTTCACGTCCAGCGCACTGGTGGAATCGTCCAGGATGAACACCGGCGCATTTTTAAGGAAGCACCTGGCAATGGAGATCCTTTGCTTCTGACCGCCGGAAATGCCGATGCCACGTTCTCCGATGATGGTTTGATAGCCGTCCTCCAGCTTGTTTATGAAGCTTTCCGCCTGGGCGTGCACCGCCGCCTCCTTGACCAGCTTCTGATCTGCATATGGTTTCGAGAAAGCTATGTTCGACTCAACCGTATTCGAGAAGAGAAAAGCGTCCTGGAACACGCAGGCATACATGTCCCGGAGGTTTTCCAATTTATATGCCTTAATGTC
>JAILNG010000054.1 GCA_024691875.1 Lachnospiraceae bacterium
GGCTTCCTCCATTGCCTTCTCAGGATTCTCTTCCAGCATTTTTTCGGATTCGACCTTAACGATTGTGGCGATCACGCTGACGCATTCATTTGCTTTGGATTCCGGTACGGAGATCAAAAACTGAACATCATCTTCGTTGAAATCGTCGATCTCACACCTGTTTGGGATGTTCAGATGATCAAGATACTTAACGATCTTGTCTTTTATAACTTCGTCTTTTACTCCCGCAACTTTTACGAAGTTAGTCTCGGCTTGTGATTCAAGTTCCTCGATAAGGGGAATATTACACTCCGGACAAACAGTAATTCCCGGTCTGAATTCATTTTGACAATTGGGACACCACATAACGGACCTCCGAATAAAAATTTTCTGATTTAATTATAAATTTTAAACGGATGTTTTTCAAGCGAAACATTTGAATTTTACAGCGTTTTTTCAACTTTTTAATCAATTCATTTTTGTATGAAACGTTGTATCAAGTTACGTTTTGTGATAGAATAATTAATCGGCTATCAAAGGTTAATCTGATTTCTATTAAGAGGTTTTTTCATGCAAAAGCTTGCACTTTCTGATGAAATTTTAATGAATATAGAAAAGCCCGTCCGTTACATCGGAGGGGAAGTCAACAGCATCAAAAAGTCCAAGGACGAGTATGATGTTCGTTTTTGTATGTGTTTTCCCGATGTCTACGAGATCGGTATGAGTCATTTGGGCATACAGATCCTCTACGACATGTTTAATAAATTTGACGGTGTCTGGTGCGAAAGAGTCTATTCTCCCTGGCCGGATCTGGACAAGATCATGAGGGAGAAGCACATTCCTCTTTTTGCGCTCGAATCTCAGGATCCGATCAAGAATTTTGATTTCCTGGGCATTACTCTGCAATATGAAATGTGCTATACAAACATATTACAGGTTTTGGATCTTTCCGGAATTCCGCTCTCGGCATCCGAAAGAACAGAAGATGATCCCATCGTTATCGGGGGCGGACCCTGCTCTTATAATCCCGAACCTATTGCTGATTTCTTCGATTTCTTCTACATCGGAGAAGGTGAAACTGTTTATCAGGACATTATCAATCTTTACAGAAAGAACCGTGAAAACGGCGGTTCAAGACGTGATTTCCTTGAAATGGTGGCAGATGTTGAAGGGATGTATGTCCCCATGTTTTATGATGTGGAATACAATGATGACCAGACCATTAAAAGCTTTGAGCCCAACAATCCCCATGCAAAAAGGACTATCAGAAAACAGGTCGAAATGCAGCTTTCAAACACCTATTATCCGGACAAGCCTGTGGTTCCTTTTCTTCAGGTGGTTCAGGACAAGGTAACTCTTGAGATCCAGAGAGGATGCATCAGAGGCTGTCGTTTCTGCCAGGCAGGAATGCTTTACAGGCCTATCCGTGAGAGGGATGTAAATTTCCTTAAGGAACAGGCTGTAAAAATGATCAAAAACACCGGCCATGAAGAGATCACGCTTTCTTCGTTGAGTTCCAGCGATTACAAGGCTTTACCCGAGCTTGTCTACTTTTTGATCGACTACTTTAAAAAGCTTCAGGTGAACATTTCGCTTCCTTCACTTCGTATCGATGCTTTTGCTCTTGATGTAATGAGCAAAGTACAGGACATTAAAAAATCATCACTGACTTTCGCTCCCGAAGCAGGCTCTCAGAGACTTCGAAATGTAATAAACAAAGGTCTTACAGAGGAAAACATTCTTAAAGGTTCAATGGATGCTTTTAGGGGCGGATGGAACAATGTTAAGCTGTATTTCATGCTGGGACTTCCCACGGAAACGGAGGAAGACATAGAACAGATCGCAGTGCTTGCAGACAAGATAGCAAGAGAGTACTACGAGATACCCAAGGATCAGAGGAACGGAAGGGTTCAGATCACGCCCAGTACCAGTTTCTTTGTTCCGAAGCCGTTTACTCCTTTCCAGTGGGTTTCAATGAATCATGAAGAGCAGTTCCGCGAAAAAGCGCGTTTCCTTAAATCAAAGGTTATGGAACAGTTAAATGCCAGGAGCATACATTACAAGTGGCATGACAGTGACCTGACCATTCTGGAAGGTATTTTTGCCAGCGGTGATCGCAGACTTTCAAAGCTTCTTCTTAATGTTTACAAAAAAGGCGCCATCTTTGATGCCTGGACGGATCAGTTTAAAAAAGAGCTTTGGGATAAGGCTATGGAAGAAGAAAAGATCGACCTGGAATTCTACGTATTCCGTGAAAGAGAAAAGGATGAGCTTTTCCCCTGGGATTTCATCAATGCCGGTATCACAAAGGAATTTTTGTGGAGAGAGTACCAAACAGGTCTCAATGAAAAAGTTACGCCTAACTGCAGAAAGGGCTGTGCAAGATGCGGTGCATTCGAATTCCATGGCGGAATCTGTTACGAGGTTAGGGAAAAGGAAGAGATCCAATGACTTTAAGAATAAAATTTGCCAAATACGGAAATCTCAAGTTTTTGTCTCATCTGGACGTAATGCGTTTCTTCCAGAAAGCTTTGAGACGGGCTGAGATCGATGTCAAATACTCCGAAGGCTATCATCCCCATCAGTTAATGTCTTTTGCCGCTCCTCTCGGTGTCGGACAGACAAGTGAAGGCGAGTACTTCGATCTGGAGATCAATTCAATGGAGAGCACTGATGATGTTCTTCAAAAGCTGGATGCTCAAATGCCCGATGGCTTTAAGGTTATCCATGTATCTTTGCTTCCGCCCACTCCGCCTCAGACAAGAAAGGAATCCCTGATGGCTTTGGTTAAAGCCTCGGATTATTTGGTCCTTCGCAAGGGATTGGTTGATTTACCCTTGACAAATGAGGAATTTTTAGGTAAATTTAGTGAGTTTGTTAAAGAGCCTGAAATTCTTGCGATCAAAACGACGAAAGTGGGAGATACAGAGATAAATCTCGCTCCTTTCATCTATGAGGTCAGATTCGACATGAAGCCCACTGAGCTTACGGAAAAATATGACAACGATCTGTGCCTGTATTTGAAACTCAGCGCCGGAAACGAAAACCACATTCGTCCGGAATTACTCATGAAAGCATTTCACGCCTATGCAGGAATGGAATATAACCAATACGAGTATCAGGTACACAGACTGGAAGCATATGCCCGCAGGGATGAAGAACTTGTTCCGATCTATAAATATCATGACTAAAAGGATATATCACTCATAATGAATGAATTAGTTATTACAAACTATAACGGAAAAAGGATCAGCGCCATATACAATGACGGCAGAATGACCAACATTTCCGTGATACCTCCCAAAACCGGTTTTGAGATCGGTAACATTTACGTGGGACGTGTCGATAATATTGTAAAAAATATAAATGCTGCATTTGTAAACATTTCAGATTCATGTTCCTGCTATCTTGATCTGAATTCCGATGACAAGCCTCTTTTTGTTAAGCGTCAGTCGGATAAGAAGGTCTGCATCGGGGATGAGATCATCGTCCAGCTGGTAAAGGAGAGCATTAAAACTAAGGCTCCCGTGGTTACAACCAGTTTTTCTCTTGCGGGAAGATTCGTTTCACTTGTTAAGAACGGATCGGGAGCTCAGGTTTCCAAGAAGATCACCAACAAGCAAATGAAACAGCACTTAAAAGAGCTTTTGTCAGAGTTCTCCGGAGATGATTATTGCATCATTGCAAGAACCAATTCCGTACATGCAACGGACGAGCAGATCATTCGTGAGGCTCAGGAACTGGCGGAAAAATACAAGAGTATTTGCGATTATGCCGTACATTCTTCGAAATATACCGTGATCCATAAGGAATTGCCCGCCTATCTTATTCAGCTCAGAGATACCAGTAATTTTCTTTATGACAGGATAGTTACCGACATTCCTGAAGTTTACGATGAGATAGACGAGTATTTAAAGCGTTTTCCTACAGTAAACGAAAGCGGAGAAGAGACTCAGGTACTTTTCACAGACGATCCGAACCGTTTGAATATTCTTTATAAGATCGACAAGAATATGGACGGAGCTTTAAGAAGAATAATCAATCTTAAATCCGGTGCATCCATAATCATCGATCAGACCGAAGCGCTTACAGCTATTGATGTAAACACAAGTAAGGCTATTTCCGGAAAAAGAGCGACAGAGCAGACATTTTTTGAGATCAACTGCGAAGCTGCAAAGGAAATTGCTTATCAATTGAAACTCAGAAACATATCAGGCATCATAGTCATCGACTTTATCAATCAGCATGATGAGAACCTTAGAGAACAGCTTTTGGAGCATTTTAAGAACGAGTTCAAAAACGACAGCATTCAGACTGAACTTGTGGACATCACAAAGCTGGGGCTCGTGGAAGTTACCAGAAAGAAAGTTCATAAGTGCATAGCTGAGCAGCTTAAGAACTGAGCTTTAAATTTTGCCAATTTTCAAGAATATTTCAAAAACCACTTGACATTCAGGTGGTTTTTTGTTATAAATGTTCAGTATGCCGCACAACGAGGTCGAAGTCTGCCCTGACATTTGGACAGCACCACAGTTGGCGAGTAATGATAATAGGAGGTGCCAGTATGTACGCTATTATTGCAACAGGCGGAAAGCAGTACAAGGTAGCAGAAGGCGATATCATTAATGTAGAAAAGCTCGGCGTTGAGGCAGGAGCAAATTACACATTCGATCAGGTTCTCGCAGTTAACGACGGATCAATGAAGATCGGTAATCCCACTGTTTCCGGTGCTACCGTAACAGCATCCATCGTTGGTGATGTTAAGGGTAACAAGGTTATTGTTTACAAGTATAAGAGAAAATCCGGCTATCACAAGAAGAACGGCCACAGACAGAATTATACCCGTATCAAGATTGAAAAGATCAACGCTTAATTGCTATGATTAAAGTAACATCTATCCATAATGAAAAAGACGAAGTTTGCGGTTTTCGAGTAGAAGGCCACGCAGGATATGCCAAGAAAGGGCAGGACATTATCTGTTCCGCAGTTTCGGTTTTGGCAACCAATACGGTTAATTCCGTTGAGGCTCTTACCAATGACAAGTTTTCCTGTAAGCAAGCTGAGGACGGTTTCCTTGAATTGATCCTTGTAGAAGATGTTTCCAAAGAAAGCAAACTGCTTTTGGATTCGTTTTTTCTGGGTATCGAGGCAATCGTACAGGAGTACGGAAATAAGTTCGTAAACTTACTAAAATAGGAGGTAAGCACAATGTTAAAGATGAACCTTCAATTGTTTGCTCATAAAAAGGGCGTTGGTTCTACTAAGAACGGCAGAGATTCTGAGTCCAAGAGACTTGGTGCTAAGCGTGCCGACGGTCAGTTCGTATTGGCCGGAAACATCCTTTACAGACAGCGTGGAACAAAGATTCATCCCGGCGTTAATGTTGGACGTGGCGGCGATGACACCTTATTCGCACTTAAGGATGGCGTTTTGAGATTCGAGAGATTGGGAAGAGATAAGAAGCAGGCTTCTGTTTATCCCGTTGAATCCAAGTAGAGATGATTTATTAAGCCCCGAGGGATAATGCTTCGGGGCTTAAATTTTCTGTTTTATCATTATAAGCCTTTAAAAAGGCAAGAGCTGGAAAGGACAGGCATATGTTTGCTGACAGAGCTGAAATCTATATCAGATCCGGAAAAGGCGGAAATGGCTGCGTAGCATTTCGTCGTGAACTTTTTGTGGCCGCAGGCGGTCCCAACGGAGGAGACGGCGGAAGAGGCGGAGACATTATTTTTGAAGTCGATAAAGGTCTTAACACCTTGACTGATTTTCGATTTGTAAGAAAATACTGCGCCGAAAACGGCGAGGACGGTAAGGGAAACAATTGTACCGGAGCCGACGGAAAAGATATGATCTTAAAGGTGCCGGAAGGTACTGTCATCCGTGAATCCACAAGCGGAAAGGTTATTGCGGACATGTCTAACGGCAACTTACGCGAAGTTGTCCTTAAAGGCGGAAGAGGCGGCAAGGGAAACCAGCATTATGCAACGGCTACAATGCAGGTTCCTCAGTATGCTCAGCCCGGACAGGATGCAAAGGAGCTCAACGTTATCCTTGAGTTAAAGGTTATCGCTGATGTTGGCCTGGTAGGATTTCCCAATGTCGGAAAATCAACTTTATTGAGCCGAGTATCCAATGCACGTCCGAAGATCGCAAATTATCATTTCACCACTTTGAACCCCAATCTGGGAGTGGTGGATCTAAAAAACGGCGACGGATTTGTAATGGCCGATATTCCGGGACTCATTGAAGGAGCATCCGAAGGTGTGGGACTGGGACATCAATTTCTTAAGCACATTGAACGATGCAGAGTACTGATCCACATTGTAGATGCAGCATGTACCGAGGGAAGAGACGCCGTAGACGACATTTACAAGATCAACAAGGAGCTTGAAGCATATAATTCCTCAATCTCACAAAAGCCATGGGTCATTGCGGCAAATAAGCTTGATACGCTTTACGGAGAAGAAAAGGACATTGCTTTACAGATGATCCGTGATGAGTTTGAACCTCAGGGCATTAAGATCTTCCCGATCTCCGCTGTAAGCGGCGAGGGGATCAGTGAACTGCTTTTCTATGTCAATGATCTTTTAAAGAAGACGGGAGACAAGCCCATAGTTTTCGAAAAGGAATTTTATCCCGAAGCTTTGGAAGCAGACAGTGAGCCTTATTTTGTTTCATATGATGAAAATGAAAAGGCCTATGTTATCGAAGGACCCAGGATTGAAAAGATGCTGGGCTACACCAATCTTGATTCTGAAAAGGGCTTTGAATTCTTCCAGAACTTCATGAAAACAAACGGAATTCTCGACGAACTGGAAGCAATGGGTATCAAGGACGGAGATACAGTGCGTATCTACGGTTGGGCCTTTGATTATTATAAATAATTGTGCAGGAGTTAATATGATCACAACAAAGCAAAGAGCGTTTTTACGCGGTTTAGGCCAAAAATTGGATCCGATCTTTCAGATCGGTAAAAACAGTCTGACTCCCGAATTCACCGAAGCTATCATCGAAAATCTTGAGAAGAATGAACTCATAAAGATCTCTGTTCTTAAGAATTGCGATGACGAGCCCAAGGAACTTGCAAATGTGTTGGCTGACAGAACTCATTCCGAGGTAGTTTCTGTTACGGGACGAAAGATCGTTATCTACAGACAGGCCAAAGATAAGGAAAAGAGAAAAATAGAACTTCCGAGGTAGGATATGAAAACAGGTATCTTAGGAGGAACATTCAATCCCATACACAATGCACATCTTTCCTTGGGAAAGGCTGCAAAAGAACAATTCAAACTTGATAAACTGGTGTTTATGCCTGCTGCGAGACCTGCCTACAAGGATCCCAGACAATTGGTTTCCTTTGAAGACAGAATGGAAATGACAAGACTGGCAGTTGAGGAAGTTTTGGGCGGAGAGAAAAACGGTTATTTTCTTTCGGATCTTGAATTTAAGCGTCCCGGAAACACCTACACCTGTGACACTTTAGCTTATCTAACAAAAGAAGAACCCGATACTGAATTTTATTTCATTATTGGCGGCGATTCACTGATGTGGATCGATGAATGGAAAGATCCCGCGAACATTGTAAACAAGTGCACTTTACTTGTTGCTGAGCGTGGTGAAACAAGGCTTCGGATCCTTAAGGAAAAAGCTGAAAGCCTAAAAAAGACCATAAATGCCAGGATCGAGTTCATAGATTATCCCTGTAATTTTGTTTCTTCATCGGACATTAGAAGAAAGATCAAATCAGGCGATGCAAAGCCCACGGATCTGCCTTCGTCCGTCATTGATTACATCGACAAAAAAGAACTTTACGGCTGCTGTAAGGACGGAAAATACTTTACGGCAGACGAGATCCAAGCATTTACAAAGGATATGGAAGCGACTCTCAGCACATTCAGGTTTCAGCATTCCCTTGGTGTTGCCTACACCTCAGCGGCGCTTGCCATGGTTTACGGTGTTGCTGTAGACAAAGCAACAGCGGCAGGCCTTTTACACGACAGTGCCAAGGAAATTCCGCATGATGAGCAGGAGAGGCTTTGCGATCAAAAAGGCATATGCCTGACGGACACTGAACGTCGTTTAAAGCAATTAATACACGGAAAACTTGCGGCAGGTCTTTTGCAGGAGAAATACGGTATTAAGGATGAAGATTTCCTGAATTCGATCAGAAATCACGTTGTTGGACGACCTGCAATGAGCAGACTCGAACAGATCGTGTTTTGCGCGGATTTTCTTGAGCCTCAAAGAGATTTTGTGATGGACCCGCCTTTAAAGGACATCAGATCCCTGGTATTCAGAGACATAGACAAGGCAACGGCAATGATCTTAAAAGCCACCATTGAATTTCTTCGGGAAAAAGGCAAAGAGATCGACACATCCATGGAAACAACCTTTGATTATTATAAGGTTTTTCTGGACAATGAAGAAACTGTTAACCCCTGAATCAGGGACTATCAGAAACGGAGAATGCAAATGACAGATAAAGATCGTGAGATTTTAAACGAATTATATAAAGCGCTGGATGACAAAAAAGCCGAAGACATCAAGATCATTGACATCGGCGGGATTTCTGTAATGACAGATTATTTTGTCATTACTAACGGAAACAACCAGCCTCAGGTAGATGCACTTGTGGATGCTGCCGAAGAAGCTTTGCTGAAAACAGGTGTTAAGGATGTTAAGGTTGAAGGCGGAAGAAACAACGGCTGGACTTTGATCGACGCCGGCAATTTGATCATTCACATTTTTACAAAGGAAAACAGAGATTTTTATGACCTGGAAAGAATCTGGTCAGACGGTAAGATCATAGAATTATAAAAATAACTTCAAAGAAGGACTTGAAAAATGCTAAACGATAAATACTATGTAGAAACATGTTTTTCACAAAATACTGTATCAAAACTTGTTGAGCAGGCAAAAAAGCAAAAGCAGATAAAATACAAATGGTGTATCAAGCAGGAAGCTTTTTATCAAAAAAGTGTTGACGAACTTGTGAAAATGTATCGAGTAGCCCCGACGACGATCTGATGAGGTTTTGTTTTTTGACCCCTTAATAACGCACGATGAGACCTCGAAAAAGCGTAAAAACCGCTCATTGGCGCTTGACAAAGCGTTAAAAGAGCGGTATTATTTTTATAGATATTATTTCGCCAAACGCGAGTTTAACGAAATAAGTATATCAAAAAAAAGCGGTTACGGAGGTTATATTGTACATGAAAGAAATCAATTACCACGAAAAACAAAACATGAAAAACATAAACAAGCTTCGTGAACTTGAAGCTGTTTTACCGGCTTTTGTCAAAACATTTTTTCGCGGCATCGAACAAATAACCCAGCCAAGAACAAGAATCGCTTATGCTGAAGATTTAAAAGTTTTCTTTGATTTTATTAAAGAATCAAATCCTGAGTTTAAGGGAAAAGATTTAAGCGAAATGAAGGATCCTGCTGTTCTGGAAAGATTTACCGCCGAAGACATCGAGGAATTCCTGGATTATCTTAAGCTTTATGAAAATCCCGAAGGAAAAACCTTTACAAATTCAGAAGCCGGAATTAAAAGAAAAATATCTTCTTTAAGAGCCATGTATAATTATTATCATACACATAAGATAATAAACGAAAATCCCACATTACAGGTCAGAGTTCCAAAAATTCACGAGAAAAACATCATCAGAATGGATCCCAATGAGGTCGTTGATTTCCTGGACACCGTTGAATCCGGAAAAAATCTTTCCAAACAATCCATGGCGTTTCACGAAAAAAACAAAGTTCGAGACCTGGCGCTTACTACCCTTTTACTTGGTACCGGGATCCGTGTTTCCGAGCTTGTGGGTCTTGATCTTAAAGATCTGGACATGGAAAACGATCGTATAAACATTATACGAAAAGGCGGAAACGAATCATTTGTTTATTTCGGGGATGAAGTTCATGATGCACTTATGGATTATCTTGAAGAAAGAAAAAAGATAATTCCCGAGACAGGAAGTGAAAATGCTTTGTTTTTATCTTCCCGTAAAAAAAGAATGTGTGTGCGTAATGTGGAGTTTATGGTTAAAAAATACGCAAAACTCTCCGTTTCCTCCAAAAAGATCACTCCTCACAAATTGAGAAGTACCTACGGTACTCAATTATACACTGAAACCGGCGATATTTATCTGGTGGCGGAAGTTCTCGGACATAAAGATGTAAACACCACAAAACGTCACTATGCCGCAATTAATGAAGAAAGACGCCGTTCCGCAAAAGATGCGGTCAAACTTCGTGAGAAATAAGCAAAAAAAGCAGCTTCCGATGATACGGAAGCTGTTTTGCCGTTTCTTATAATTTAAATCTTTTTTGTTCGCCCAAAACATTTTCAAGTTCTACGATCTCTGCAGGTGACAGATCAACATGTCTCAGATACTCATTAAAGAAATTGCTGATCTCGCCTCCGAAAACCTTGTTGAGCAATGCACGGGTCTCAATTTCCTGAACTTTTTCCTTTGAGATCAAAGCTCTGCAAATGAATCCCGGATCCTCTCGACTGACTGCCCCTTTGTCTATCAAGCGATTGATTACTGTGTAGGTTGTATTTTTCTCCCAACCGATGTAATTTTTAATGATGTTAGAAATATCTTTAGCTGCAATTTCATCGTTAGCCCAAAGCAGCTCCATTACATTTAATTCTCCCTCATGTAAACGTATTTCCTCACCCATTAATATTAAACCATCCTTCCGAGTGTATCTACTGCGGTAGTGCTTTAATAAAAAGCCTTCTTCATAACTCTCCTCGTCCAAACCGCAAGCATAATTCTACCACCATAGAAATTGTTTTGTCAAGGCTTAAACAAGCACTTTCAAAAGTTTTTCGATACAAAAAACCGAATAAACCGGAATCGTAACCGAGCTGTCTTCATCTACAAAGTTAGAATCAGATATTTTAATGGCTTTCGGATTATCGTGTTTGTTTTGATAAGACAAAATGCTCTTGGAAACTTTCCGATTTTCTCCGTGATAATCAACCGGTATCGATCTGCCTTCATCGGTTCTGATGACAAAAGGAAGTTCGGCTCTGTTCCCTGATTCCCAAAACGCAACATCTATGCCTTTTTGGGCAAAAGTCTGCAAAAGGTAGTTTTCTTCTCTCAGAAGGAATTCTACATCTGTAATTTCATCAAAACTTTCCATTGGATTAAATGAGAATTCCGGATAGAAAAGCTTGAATTTACGTTCATCAGACACTTCATTGATCCTTAAGCACAAACCTCTGTCGATCAATGTATCCAGTGCTTCGGCGTACATCTGGTATGTAACACCGCTTCTGATCTGATTGAACATGAATTTCTTATTTGATTTTTTTAACTGTGCCTCCACAGTATCAAGGATCTGATCACACTTGTTTCTGAGAGAAGCATCTTTAATATTGTTTATCGAATTATAGATCAGTAATTTTGCATCTGTTTGTCTTGAACGAATGTTAAGTCGGTCTTCTCTGATGTAATCCTTTATTACTTCAGGCATACCGCCTGTCCAAAGGTATTCTTCAAAAGTCGATATAAGATTGTTGTGAACGATATCGGGCAGTTTTTCTTTTCTTTTTAACGTTTCGCTTACCGAACTCACGTACCAGTCATTGTAGCCGAGATTAGTCAGAAATTCATCGAATTGAAGGGGGAACATCTGCATTTTAAAGATCTCTGCTTCGGTTTTACCCTTTGTATAATCATAATCCGATATAAAGATCCATTTATATTTCCCTTCGACGGCTTTTTCCAATAATTTCGTAAAGAAAGCTACATTCTTTTCGGTTTCGTTAAGAATTAAAAATTCGTTCGCCAAAACTTCCGGGCTCAGCCCAAAATGAGTAGCCACATGGTCTGCAGGATCCGAAACGGAATCTGCAAGAGAAAGCTCAGGCTCATAATACAAAAAGCTCTCATGAAAGTCTTTAGCGTATTCCCTGCATATAAATGCTTTACCCACTCCTTTTAAACCGTAAAGGAACAAAGGCCCGGTTATATCCTCGTCCCAGGCTTTAATGTTTTCAATAATATTCCTTTTTAAAATGATCTTATCCATAGTTGTCATTAAAGAGAAAGCTTTTTCAGGAGTTCAGAAAAATAATCGGGTAAAGGAGCTTCGAATTCAACGTATTCATGAGTTGCAGGATGAATAAAGCCTATCGTTTTTGCATGTAGGCATTGACCTTGAAGATTAAATCTTTTTTCAGCTGGTCCGTAGACCTCGTCACCCAATAACGGGTGATGTAAAGAAGCCATATGCACGCGTATTTGATGGGTGCGTCCGGTTTCTAAACGACATTCTATGTAAGAAAATTTTCCGCCGAGATTTTCAAGGACTGTGTAATTTGTGATTGCTTCTTTGCCGGATTTGTAATTTATTGCCATTTTTTTGCGATCCTTGGGATCACGACCTATGGGAGCCTCGACTCTTCCGTTTGACTCTTTAAAGCAGCCGTTCGCAATGGCTTCGTATTTTCTGGTAATGGAATGCACCTTGAGCTGCTCTGAAAGACTTTGATGTGCAATATCGTTCTTACAGACCACCAAGGCTCCTGTGGTGTCTTTGTCGATACGATGAACTATTCCCGGGCGCATAATTCCGTTAATGCCCGACAGGGAGTCTCCGCAATGATAAAGAAGTGCGTTGACCAGAGTACCTGAATAATGACCTGCGGCGGGATGAACCACCATATCCTTAGGCTTGTTTACTATTATGATGTCATTGTCCTCATAGATAATGTCTAACGGGATGTTTTCAGCTTTAATGTCGGGCTTTTCGGCTTCGGTAAAAGTGATCTCGACCATATCGCCCTCAGTTGCCTTGTAGCTTGATTTAACCTGCTTACCTGACACCAAAACAAAACCGCCATCAATTAATCGTTGAATAGCGGTTCTGGACATTCCTTCAGTCTGGGAAGCGATCAGCTTGTCGATCCTTAAATCTGCTGTCTCTTCATCAATTGTCAGTATCAGTTTCTCCATTTTCTTTTATCTCATTTTTCTTTCTAAATGAAAAAAACGAAAAATTATCATCCTTATATTTGGTTAAGATCATTATGATGGTAAGAACGGCAGCTATAGTGATGCAACAATCCGCAAAATTGAAGATCGGAAAATTGATGATCTCAACATAGATAAAATCCGTTACATAGCCAAAAACGATCCTGTCAATGGTGTTTCCTATTGCTCCCGCGATCATAAAAACATCGATCCAGAGTAGAGGAAGATACTTGTTTTCTTTGGGAAGTTTGATGTATACGTAGGTCAATACAGCAAACAATAACAGGGAAACTATCAAAAGGAAATTGATCCTGCCTTGTAAGATCCCCCATACAGAACCTCTGTTTTCAAGATAATGAAAGCAAAGAACCTTTTTTATCAGATACACACTCTTTCCGTCTGACAGGTTGTTTCTTGCCAGCACCTTTGTTACCTGATCTATGATCAATAATAAAACAAAAACGATACCTTGATATAAATAATTAAGCTTAGTTAATTTCTTTTCCATCTTACTTGTCTGTCTCGCCGCCTATAAATTCGATGTCTTCATCGGATTTCTTTTCCTTTTTGGCAGCATTGGCATTTCTTTCTTCTTTTTTATCGTAAAACTTTTTTGGAACCGCAATCCCGTCAGCATTCAAAAGACTGGCTGAAATGTTGAAGCTTTCGGAATTTATGAGTTCGATCTGAGCATTTGCAAGATTCTTGAAATTGATCTTATATGTCTCAAAGGTCTGGTTCATATTAATGATCTGCTGATTGATCTTTTCAAGCTCACGACGTGCATCGCTTAAAATGATCTGCGACTTTGTTACAGCATCATTTTCAATCTGTCTTGCATTCTCAATGGCATTGGCTTTGGTCTCTTCCGCTGTCTTTTCGGCAAGGATCAGGGCTTTTTGCATTGTTTTTTCTATGGCTCTGTAATGATTTAAAGCTTCTTCAAGTTCGCTGACTTTGTCTTCGAGTTCGACTTTATCTCTGTAAACTTCTTCATAGCTGTCGACTACATCTTCCAGAAATGAATCGACGTCCTTTTTATCATAGCCCAATCCTAAGACTTTAAATGCCTTATTTTGGATCTCTACCGGTGTAAGCATTATTTAGTCCTCCCAAGCATCAGTATTTCGAAAAAGTGGGGAATTCGTTGCCTGCTGAAGTGATCTGAGCAAGAATGTCACCTTCGATGTCCGTGTCTCCGGGTGCTGCAATGAAATTATAACCCGAAATCTGATAGATCTGACCGTTAACTGCGTAAACAGCACCTCCGGCGTAATCCATCAATCTTTGTGCGAGCTCGTATTTAACACCTTCAAAATTCATGAAAATGACTCCGCCCGCCTTAATGGTGTCACAAACTTCTCTTGCATCCTCAAAGGATTTGGGATTTAAAACATAAATTCTTCTGTCGGAAAGCGAGGATCTCAAAGGAACGGCAGTTTTTGTCTGGGGCTGCGGGGTTGTTCTTTGAGTCTGAAAAGTTCTCTGAGTGCCGGTCCGGCTCTGCCCGAAGCTGAAACCACGCTCGTTCTGAGTGGGACGCGCAGAAGTTCCGGTGGGTGCAGAGGGTCTTGCATTAAAAGTCCTTCTTTGTGCCAGAGGTTCGTCATCCTCTTCTTCCTCTTCTTCAAAATCCGCATTGTTCTGTTCTTCGTACTTTCTCAAAGGCGGATTTTCCCTTTTGGGAACAACCTCACGTTTGCGGCTGTTGTCCATAATAATATCAAAATCCTCGTCCTCGTATTCATCATCTTCATCAGTAAGCTTTAATGAATCCAAAAGGCTTCGAATCAGTCTTCCCATAAAGAGTTCTCCTCAATCTTCATAATATATTTTGCCTTTTCGGCACTTTATTCATTGATATATTATCCGAAATTTTAATGTTACTGTCAATAGTTTTTAATATATGACAGCGCCTTCCACAACATTACCTGCTTTAAGTGCAATATGATCATAGGCTGACAGCCCCGAGACAGTGTCTTTCTTTGCAAGAACGTATTCCGTACCTGTTTCCAGCCTTTCTACCCTTTTAAAAACTGCGTATCCGTTGTTAATGTTGTAGGCTCCCTCCAGCTTTACAGTAAAAAGATAAAGCATAGAGCTTTCGGTGTGATCCGGTTTTGTAATGTATTCACCCGAAGAGATCAGATCGGTACTGACGTAGTTGTATCCCTGATCAGTCCAAAAGATCTTTGTTTCAAAGAAACCGTAAGTTTTTTCGCCCGTCTTTTCATCGATCCTTTCGATCGTAAGTCCGGTCCTGACCGTTCCGTCATCACTTTTATAGGTCATAAAATATGAGGCGGGAATCCTGTAATAATCTTTGTAAGCAAGAGCTGAAACAGGGATCTTCAGGCCGGAATTTTCATCTGTATCAAAGGAAATGTCTACAAATCTTTCTTTGGTATAATTTGCCACATAATGATTCATGGAGATCACAGCATAATAAACATTTCCGGCTTTCATGAAAGTAACGGGTGCCGTCAGTTTTTGAGCGGAATCGATCGTAAAGCTGACCTTTGTCTTGTCCTGTAATTTGGAATACATCTCATCGCTCAATTTTACTATGATGTTCCAATCGTCGGAAGTGATCAGTTTGTAAACGGTATTTCCTGCTTCAAACATGTCGGTCTTATAAGTGTATTCGGAGGTGTAAGCCTCCTCAAACATTGAATTGTTAAAGTTGGTCGTATTTACATTTGAATAATTGTCTATGTAGTAGGAAATGATTCCGGATCTTTCCGAATTCACAATGCTGAAACCCGCATTCAGGCCGGTTCCCGCAATGATCTCATTCAACTTTATCATAACCTTATTGTCCATTGTCCTACGATAATACTGAAGGATCTCGTCATGCACAACGGAATAATCTTCAAAATCGGAGGCTTTGGAGTAGGTCTGATTGATGTAATCCTTCAGATCGGCCGTTTCTTCCGTCGAAAGTTTGATGCCGGTCTTTTCGGAATTCAGCCTTTCGTAAACTGTTTTATCGGTTCCTACGGAATAGACGCTTTCATTTTTACAGATCTTGTCCCCTTCTTTAAAATAGTAGTTGATATAACCTGATGAAGGTGTCGAGTAGACACTTTCCTCTCTCACTATCATTCCTTTAAAGGAATCGCGGGCATATAATTTGCCGGGGGAAACTTCATAGATCGAGATCTCGGTTTTACTCAAGGGAACGTAAACATTGATTATCAGATAAACAAGGACAAATAAAAAAATAACAACCCCAATGTTAACTTCCTTGCGTTGTTTAATTTTTGTTGTTTTTTGCCTTGCCAAACGTAATCTACCTGCTTTCGTATAAAAGCTTCTTTAAAAGATACGCACAAGGCAGTTGCCTGCCTTGTGCGTGTTGAATATGATAACAGACTTTTATAAAGCTACCACTACATTCTGTCTTACTTTTTCACTTAATGCCGAAGCGTTGGAGGATACACTGAGGATGAAATCAACCTTAAAAGCACTTGAGAGAACTTCAAGCTTGTCCATTATACTGTCCATGTCTTTTGCTTCGATTCCTGCAATCGTCAAAAAGCTGTCAAGATAGATATTGGAAATGTCATAGTTCTGAGAAATGATCCCGCTGACAAAACCTACAAATTCATCAGCGTCATTGATGAAATAATTCTTAGCATTGATCAAACGTATTTTGTTGTTCAACTCATACATATGCTTTGAATTCTTATCGATGTAGATAATGCTCCCCTTTGAGTTCAACACATCTGCGTTGGCTCTGTCGAGAATAATTTTGGTCTTACCTTTACCCTTTTCACCTGCAATAATCTGTATCATAATTTCATCCTCCTGGAAAATGATATTTATAATGAATTTTATTCATTATCTGATTAGGATTTATAAAGCTCTCTCCAGTCAAGATCTCCTCTGTCAAGCGCCTTAACAAGTAGTTCGGCCGTCGCAATGTTGGTTGCGAAGGGAATGTTGTGTGTATCGCAAAGACTTATAATATCAAAAACATTGGGTTCATGAGACTTGGGATTTAAAGGATCTCTCAAGTATATGACCATATCCATTTCATTATTTTCAATTTGTGCGCCCATCTGCTGCTGTCCGCCGAGATGTCCGGCGAGATACTTGTGAACAGTAAGACCGGTGCCGTCCTCTATCATTCTTCCTGTTGTTCCTGTAGCAAAAAGGTCATGTTTTGCCAAAATACCTTTATATGCTATGCAGAAACTCTGCAGAAGCTTCTTTTTGGCATCATGTGCTATTAAGCCTATGTTCATTTAATATATTCCTCGCTTTCCTTTTTAAGGGCTACATCATGATTGATGGAAATGTTCTGTACTATACCGAGCATAATATAGCTGCTCATAACAGAACTCAGTCCGTTACTTACAAAAGGCAACGGAATTCCCGTATTCGGAAGAAGTAGTGTCACTACTCCGATATTTACAAACATCTGTGAAGTAAAGACGCAGGCACAACCAACGGCTATCAGTCTGCCCAAAAGATCCGATGAATTGTATGCTATCTTAACGATGATCAATGCCATTATCAGGAAAAGAAGGATAACTAATACTGCACCAAGGAAACCGAACTCTTCACATATGCCTGTGTAAATGAAGTCACTTTCCTTTACCGGAACGTAAGCAGTTCCTCTGATCCCTGTGTTATTGGTCAATTGTTTTCCCAAAAGTCCGCCGGAACTAATTGCGGAAATGGAATTCATTTGCTGATAGATCACATCAGGATAATCTTCCGGATGCAGGTAAGCAAGAATACGAGTCTGCTGATTGGGAGTAATGAACAAAGGATCGGGCTGCTGAACGTACCAGAAACCGAAAATAATGATCGGTACAGCCAAAACGCCCAAAGCTATGATCACTTTCAGGTTATATCCCGAGGCAAACAGCATTATAACAAACAAAAGTGCAAATACAATACTGGTGGAAAGATCCGGTTCGATAAGTATTAACAGCCATTGTATTCCGAATACAGCACCTACGATCAGAATGACGTAAAACTTTTTAAGCTTTGGTTCAAGAATCTGATAAAGCTTTGCCATGACAATGATCATGATGACCTTTGAAAGCTCAGATGGCTGGAATGTAAACAGATTGTTGTATCCGAGCCACCTTCTTGCGCCATAGATCGTAACACCGAAAGATGTGAATTTGACAGCTGCGAGAAGAACAAGGTTTAAGAGATACATTGGTATGTAAAACTTAGCCAAAAAGCGATAATCGAAAACCGATACGAACATGGCAAGAAACATACCGCCCGCCACACCCATGAGCTGTTTGAGATAAAGCTTCTCGGACACTCCGGGCATGACATAAAGCGTATATGCACCTATAACTCCGAGGATTGCGGCAATCATCATTATCGCCAGATTATACTTCCTCAGGTTATAACTTAAAATTTTGTCTCGTAATAATTTAATCAGATTCAGCATTTAATCAAATTCGTTTAATTTTCTTTTCACGGATCGGGATATTTGCCTGTAATGCAGGGCCGTTGCTACCTGCCAGTTTTCCGTCCGGAGAGATCTTGATGTCAAAGTTTTCAATATCAACATCAACGTATTTTGAAATAACAGATATGATGTCGGTTTTGATCTGCTCGATAGTTTCGGGCGGAAGTCCCTGATGCTCAGAATAAAGTACAAGCTTTAATCTGCTCTTTGCATCAAAACCTGATTTTTTTTGTTTTTTATTCCTGTTGAAAAAGCCCATTTTCTTCTCTCCTCCTACGACTATTTCTTACCAAAGATCTTGGAGAAGAATCCTCCCTTCTTGTTCAGATCAAGGAAAGGAACCTCTTCACCGATGACTCTGTGACAGATGTTCATAAATGCCTTACCTGCCATGGATTCAGATCCTACAAGAGGAGTTCCGGTGTTTGTTGAAACAACGATATTCTCATCATCAGGCACGATACCGATAAGGTTGATGGAAAGTACTTCAAGTACATCCTCTGCAGACATCATTTCTCCGCGCTTAACCATATCCATACGAAGTCTGTTAACGACAAGATCGTAGCGTTTTACTTCATTTGCGTCAAGAAGACCGATGATCCTGTCCGCATCACGAACAGCGGATACTTCGGGCGTAGTAACGATGAGTGCCCTGTCAGCTCCGGCGATGGCATTTCTGAAGCCCTGCTCAATACCTGCGGGGCAATCGAGAATTACATAATCAAATTCTTTCTTGAGCGTATCGGTAAGAGTCTTCATCTGCTCGGGAGATACGGAAGTCTTGTCACGTGTCTGCGCGCAGGGAAGAAGATAAAAATTCGAATAACCCTTAACCTTTATGAAAGCCTGATTGATCTTACATTTTTGTTCTATTACATCAACCAGGTTATAGACGATCCTGTTTTCCAAGCCCATAACAACATCGAGATTTCTGAGTCCGATGTCCATATCGATCAAAACGACCTTCTTGTCGAGCTTTGCGAGTCCGGTTCCGACATTGGCAGTAGTTGTTGTTTTACCAACTCCGCCTTTTCCGGATGTTACAACTATAACCTCACCCATTTTAAAAATTCCTCCGAATTTAAAGTATTATATCATTAAGAACCGTTCTTGATACGAGCTCGATAGCAATGGCGTTGTCTTTTACCAGCGCAATCTTCGGTTCATACTCATCATTGTCTGTGCTTTTTATGCTGTTTTGATCGGATGCACGACCGATCTTGTCTGCGATCCTTATCTGGATCGGATCCATATTGAGGGCGAATACAAAAGCATTTGAGTTCCCGTTGATACCGGCAAAAGCTTTACCTTTAAGGCTTCCCAAAATGATAATGCTGCCGGCCGAGTAGATCTCTCCGCCCGGATTAATGTCTCCGAGGATAACAAGGCTGCTTTCCTCGTTAATGATCATTCCGCTTCTCACATTTCCTTTGTAAAAACGGGCAATCTTTGAAACATCACCGTTCTCGGCAAATTCAACCTTTTCAGGTTCTTCCGATGCAGGTGTTTCATCTTCGTTGTTTGCCTGTTGAGCTTCGGACCTGAGAGCGTTTTTCATGATCGTCTCGGATATAAAGTCAGGCATATCATACTTCTGTACAGCTCTTCTGAATCTCTCTTCCGTTCCGGAATTGAAATCCATTATGCAAAGAATGTCAAGGGAACAATTCTGCTTGATCACATCAACAAGTTCATCCCTTTCAGCCACGCTCAAAGGTTTCCCTTCAAAGCCTATGGCGATCTTCTCTTTGCCGAAAAGCTTTGAAGCATGTTTAAAATACTCTGCCGTTTCGGCTTTTATTTCTTCAAAGGATGCGCTCAATCCGATGTTTACGGAAAGGCCGTATTTATTCCCCTTTAATGAAATTATACCGCTCATTTAACCTCCTGTCAGTCTCCGATGAATTCGATTTCTCCAAGATCGGTATCATCAACAATGTGATAATAATCCTTGTATATGTCACTGACAAGAATTGCGGCGTTTGTTCCTGAATAACCGTTTGTTATTACGGCAACAACACTTGTTTCCGGATCGCTGCTCGGAGCGAAACTGACTGTAAGGGCGTGCGCCGCGTTGTTGTCCGAAACTTCCGCAGTACCTGTTTTGGCGGCAACTTTATAAGGAATCTTCGAAAAAGCTTTCTTAAGTGTATTCGAAGAACTGATAACCATTTCCATTCCGTTATGTATAGCAGACCAGTCATTGTCGGAAAGTCCTTCGATCTGACGTGAGATCTCGGGAACACTTGCATAAAGGCAATTTCCGTCTTTGTCGGTAATCTTTGAGATCATTGTGAGCTTGTAGACATTTCCGGAAGTGGCGATGGCGGTAGCATATCTCGAAAGCTGCGTAACCGTGAACTTGTGACCGTATCCGATGGAAGAACGAACAGCATCGGAATCGGAAAATGCAGGTTCCGCTTCGCTGATCTCCACACCGGAGTTTTCCGTAAGTCCGAACAGAGCACCCGTTTCATTAAGTAATGTAATACCCTGTGAATCCGAGTACTTTTCCAGGCCTTTTGTAGCAAGTCTGTAACCAACTTCGTAGAAATAATAGTTACAGGAATTTCTTATTGCATAAGCCAGAGTCTGAGCTCCGTGACCTTTTGTGTACCAACAGCTGGGGCTGGGGTCTATCTTGGTAAAAATAACTTCATCCTGAATTTTTTCCGTGGACGTAAGCACTTCATTTAAAATGCCCGCAACAGCAACCAAAGGTTTAATGGTTGAACCGGTGGGGATTCTCATCTGCGTCGCACGGTTATACAGAGGATTGCTGGCATCGCCGAGAAGCTGAGAATAGTAATCCCAATCAATCTTATTTGCCAAAAGGTTATTGTCATAACTCGGGTAAGTGACCATGGCGATGACCTCTCCCGTCTTGCAATCCGTTTGTACCACAGCACCGTTATAAGGCTCTATGGCCAGCATAGCCGGAGTGATCTTAACCTTCTTGATCTTGTCTACGAAAAAGTCATAAGGCGCGATCTCGAAATTGATCAACTTTCTATAATCCTCTTCGTTATATTCTATCACACTTTGGTCAAATAATAAAAGACAAATTTCTCTTCCTGTCAAATTATATGAAAAAATTAAATCATGGAAGATCATAAGGCTGAAGCTCTCACTGTCAAAAATCGCATCAAATGTCATTTCCATCAGTGTTTCATAGACTTCCTTCGTCGTATAATACTTACCTTCGATACCCAAAGCTTCCAGATCAACCCATTCTTTGTTGATACAATGCTCTATATATTCATAAAAGCTGATCTGATCGTAATCGTAAGCAACATAAACCGGATCGCTTGTATCTATCTTTGACGCCGTAATGAACTTATGCTCCTTCATTTCAGAATAAAGATAGGCAAGATACTTCTGAACATTCTCGGACAAAGATGAAGAAAGCTGTGTGTTTCCGTATTTGGTGTAGACTCTTAATGCCTGCATCATGGATTCTCTGAATGATATATAAAGGGCATTGACCTGCTTCTCATTTAAAGACACATTATCTTCCGAAAGTTTGTCAATATTGATCACATGATTTGCAAACAAAGCATAGTAACACTCATAGATAGGAATATTGATATCATCCGAGCTTTCTCCCTTTGTACCGTAATCAAGCGTTTTAACTATATTTGATGCCAACACCGAAGCAATGTTCTTTTCAAGAAGATAGAAGTACTCTTTTTGAAGTTTGGCATCCAAAGAAAGATAAACATTCTGTCCGGGGACAGGTTCAGAGATCATCTCTGTGCCAATGATCCTTCCGGAGCGATTGAGAGTAACCTTTTCGACTCCCTTTACACCCGAAAGAATGTTTTCATATGCGGCTTCTATGCCTGTTTTACCGATGTAATCGGTAGATGTGTAGTTTTTTTCTTCGGAATCGCTGCTCAGCTTTTCCAGTTCTTCTTCGTTAATAAGTCCGGTGTAACCGATTATGTGAGCAAAATACTTGCTGTAATGATAGATCCTCTTTGTCTGCTGTTCAACGGAAACGCCGGGAAGTTCTCCGGAAGCCTCCATCAAAGCTGCTATGGTTTCTGTGTCTATGTTTGTTGCGACAGTATATCTGGTGGAATTATCCGGTGTTGTAAAGTAGGCATATCTCACCGCGGCAATGTCAAGTCTTTCTCTCATGGTCAGATCATCCGAGATTCCGAACATGGCAGAGGTTTTGTCGCCGTGGCAAAGGAAATCAAAAACTTCTTCAGCAGTTGCATTTCTTTGATTCTCCGACAGATTATTGACGGATCTTAAACCGTAGGCGTTTTTCTTGAAACGCAGCTCCGCATTCCCCGAAACATTGAAGACCAGTTTTCCGTTTGGATCTTCTTCAATGCAGAAAGCAAATTCCGGAGCCACTCCGTGACTTCTTAAAATGTTGCAGAGTTTTAAGATCATTTCGTTTTTTTGAGCATTTCCGGAGAGATTCGCGGACTGTTCAAGAAAAACAGAATAGGAAAGCTCGTTTCCCGCAAGAAGTACTCCGTTCTTATCGTAGATCAGACCTCTCGTGGCAGGAATGTATCTGTATTTGACGGTGTAGTACTCTTCGCTTCCTTTTTTTGTGACGCCCTTAACGATCTGGAGATTATAAAGTCTGAAGATCAAAAGAACGGATAAAAATAAAAAAGCAAGAGAAACATAAAACAGTCTTGAAGTAAGAACATCCTTTATTCTGTTTAAAAAATTATCTTCATTCATCAAGGATGCCTTCCGATCTTAAAAGCAGTTTGTTTACAAATAAGAACAAGGGGTAAAATAAAACTGCCACGATCAAAGTGTAAAGAGCTCTCGGAAAGATCGTATTTACGATGTAAGCCCCGAGGGATGTTTTTCCCATAAGAAAAAAGCCCGTAATGTAATAACATATCGAGTAAAATAATTCCCCCGAAAAGATCATTACGGCAGGAAGCCAAATGTTACGAGGTTCAAATACACGATTGGAATAGCCCGCCAAAAAACCTGTGAACATGTAGATCAAGGCACAGACGCCGATGGTTTCGGCAAACAGCAGGTCCAGAAGAAGGCCCGAAAAGAATCCTGTTACGATAGCCTGCTTCTGCCCTTTTGTGTATGCAATGGCAATGATCAGGATCAAAATGCAATCGGGAACCACGCCGGACACCCTGAAGTAGGAAAACACAGATGTCTGTAACAAATAACACAATATGATCTCTGCAAAATAGACGATATATCGGATCATAAATCTTCTTTTTCCTTTAACACAGTGATTATAAGGACTTCGTCCAGCTTTTGAAAATCCACCGCCGGAACGAGAACCGCTTCTTTGGTCATGTTACTTGAATCCAGTTTTATATCTTTGATGTATCCGATAAGAATTCCGGAAAGATAGCGATCGCTGATGTGCGAAGTGACAACCTCTTCATTTTCGATGACTTTTGATTCTTTGGGAAGCATGGAGATTTCAATGGTTCCGTTTTTCCTTAAAGAACTCATGTCTCCGCTGACCATACAGGTGTCTCCCGAAGAAGAGATCATTGCTGATACATTGGAATTGTCGTCGATGATCGATTTCACGACAGCTGTATTCTTACGGACATCCGTAACGATGCCGACAAGGCCGTTACCTGCAATAACGTTCATATCCTTTTGGATCCCGTCTTCACTGCCCTTGTCAATGGTAAAAATGTCATACCACCCGTTACTTTCACGGGCAATGATCCTGGCAGCAACCTTCGGAAAATCCGAGTACTTGCTGTCAAGTTCATAAAGCTTTCTGAGAGCGTCAAGTTCGTACTTGTCCTGACTTGCAAGTCTCGCTTTTGATGTCGTTTCTTCAAGCAGAGCTTTAAGTTCGGCATTTTCAGCTTTCAGTTCCTCATAGCTCTCATGTCTCTTGATCCTTGAAGCGATTCCTGTTCCCACATGATTAATGCCTTCCTGCATCGGACTCACGACAGCGTCCACCACATTTTTAACCGGCTTTACTATGTTGGGAAATCTGTAGGATACAAACATGATAACAAAGCATATAAAGCTCAAAATGAAAAGGATATGCTTCGGAAGCAATGCTATTCTGTTCTCACCGGAGTTGTGTCTGCGTCTTGCAGCCAACCTCTTTCTTCTTCCGTTGTCCATTCGTTTTCAATCAACCTATATGAGCAATCTGATTTGCCGCAAAAGCAATGCTGCTGTAACGTCCGCCCTCTTCGATAATGATTCCGAGGCCGTTAACCACATTATCCGAAGGATCATCGCAGATATGGATGTCCAGCTCGGTTTCCTGATGGAAAAGCTTGTCCAGCTTTCTGATCTTCGCTGAGCCACCGGAAATAAATACTCCCGAGTCAATAATGTCAGCCGACAGTTCGGGGGAAACCTTTTCAAGCAAAGACTTAACATTGTCCACAAGTGAATGCAAGCTTTCTGTGATGGTCTCCGTTACAAATTCCGAATCGATCTCCATATCGATAGGAAGTCCCGAAATTACATCCTTACCAAAGATCTTCGCTGTGAGATGCTCGGGCTCCATCGCAAATGCAAGCTCTTTCTTTAAGAACTCAGCGGTTGCATTACCGATGATGAGATTGTATTTTTTTCTTACGTTATTGATGATAGCTTCATCAAAGTTGTTTCCGCCGACAGGAACGAGTTTACTTGAAACTATCCCTCCGATGGACATAATGGAGATCTCGGTGGTGTTGGCTCCGATGTCAACAACCATTGCTCCGCTGGCGTTCATGATCTCTATGCCTGTTCCGATGGCGCAAGCGACAGGCTTCTGAACAATCCTTACTTTCTTGGGCTTTGCAATACAATTGGAAGCCAGATCGAAGTATGCTCTCTGTTCAACTTCCGTAATATCTGTGGGAGTTGCTACGATGATCTCCGATCCCGTGATCTTTCCGTACTTTTTCTCGATCTTTGCAAAAGCTTCGTTAAGTAACAAAAGCATATTCTTAATGTCCGCAATTACTCCGTTCTTTACGGGGTAAGTGATTGTATAATTATCGGGAGCCTTGCCAAGCATATTGAATGCTTCGTTTCCGATGGCTACAGGCTGGCCGTTAAAGATCGCGATCAGATTTTTTTCGTCAAAGATAACGCCTTCGTTTTTCTTATAGATCTTAATGGAGCTGGTCCCGAAGTCGATACCGAATACTCTTGATGCCATTTTAAAATGTCCTCCTTGATATCATGTGTAACATAAACGTTACACGGATTGTATCATTTTACCCCATTATTTTCAACCTTTCTGAGGTTTTAAACTGAGGCACTTTTGTGTCATTATTTATGTCATTTTACAAGAATTTACAAATTGATCAGTCCCGCATTGACCATTTCCTGAAAAGACTTCATTATGCCCAGTTTTGCATGATACCAGGTAAGTCCGCCCTGAAAATAAACAGCATAAGGCGGATACAGAGGCCCGTCAGCCGATAATTCGATAGATGAACCCTGAATGAATGCACCCGCAGCCATGATAACATCCGAATGATAACCGGGCATGGGCCAAGGTTCCGGAGTAACATAGCTGTCAACAGGAGCGGCAGACTGTATGCCTTTGCAAAAAGCAATAAGTCCTTCGGGTGATCCCAGCTTAACGGCCTGAATGATGTCGTAACGCTCTTCCGTTGCATCGGGCACGCATTCAAAGCCATTTTTTTCATAAAGATTTGCCGCAAAGATCGCTCCCTTTAATGCACCCGCAGTAACAACGGGAGCAAGGAAAAGTCCCTGGAAGAAAGATCTGTTGAGGCCCAGAGTTGCTCCTACTTCTTTTCCGAGGCCGGGGGCTGTAAGACGAAAAGCACAGTTTTCAATAAGATCTGCTCTTCCTACAATGTAACCTCCGATGGGAGCAAGTCCTCCGCCCGGGTTCTTGATCAAAGATCCGACGCAAAGATCCGCTCCAACGTCTGTAGGTTCGATGGTTTCGACAAATTCGCCGTAGCAATTGTCTACCATGCAGATAACCTCGGGCTTAACAGACTTTATGAAAGAAACCAGTTCTCCGATCCTCTCAACGGAAAGCGTTTTTCTGGGTTCATATCCTTTTGAACGCTGTATTGTAACCAGCTTCGTTTTTTCGTTAATGGCATTTTTGATGCCTTCAAGATCAAAATCACCGTTGGAAAGAAGATCTACCTGAGAATAAGTAACTCCGTACTCTGCCAAACTGCCCTTCTGCGGTCTGATGCCGATAACGCCTTCCAACGTGTCGTATGGTTTACCGACAGGGGAAAGGATCTCGTCTCCGGGACGAACATTTGCGGAAAGCGCAATGGTTAGAGCGTGTGTGCCGCAGGTAAGCGTAGGACGTACAAGAGCATCTTCAGCATGGAAAATATCGGCATAAACCTTCTCGAGTGTCTCTCTCCCGGCATCGTCGTATCCGTATCCGGTTGAACTTTCAAAATGCTCGGCAGCTACTCTGTTTTTCTGCATGGCATTAATTACTTTTAACTGGTTGATCTCTGCGATCTCATCGATCTTCTCAAATCTTTCTTTTAAACCGACAAGAACTTCATCCGCAAAGTTCAATACTTTCTTTGAAATTCCCAATTCTTCGTAAATCTTATCTTTCATTCTGTGACTCCAATCGTCTTAAATCAGACTAATCATCTTTCTTAAAATTTCTTCGTCCGACATAACGCTCTTGTCGAACCATACAACATCCGGCTCTCTTTTAAGCCAGGTTATCTGTCTTTTTGCAAAATGCCGCGTATCTCTTTTGAGGATATAGACCGCCTCATCAAAAGTGATCTCATTCGCAAGGAAAGCAGCGATCTCTTTGTATCCCAGTCCCTGCATGGAGACATTGGATCTCTCCACTCCTGATTCGAGCAATCTCTTTACCTCATCCACCAGTCCCTGTTCAAGCATCAGATCTATTCTTTTTTCAATCCTGTCATAGATAATGCTTCTTTCATAGGTCAATGCAAAATAGTGATGATCGTAGGGAGAAGTTTTGGACCGCTGCTCTTTATTATGGTCCGAAATTTTACCTTTGCTCTTTTCGTAAAACTCCAAAGCACGTATCACTCTTTTTACATTATTCGGATGGATGCTTTCCGCAGCCTCGGGATCAACTTCCTTTAATCTGCTGTGTAAAGCTTCGGAACCTTTTTCTTTGGCTTCCTCTTCCAAAGAATGTCTGAAACTCATGTCATTATCGTTTTCCGTAAAATCAATGTCATAAAGCAGAGCTTGAATGTAAAAGCCCGTTCCTCCGACAACAACAGGGATCCTGTCTTTACTTTGAATCTCTTTGACGGCTTCTTTTGCTCTTTTGGCAAACTCCACCACATTAAAATCTTCGTGAGGATCCAAAATGTCGATCAAATGATGAGGAATCCCCTGCATTTCATCTTTTGTGATCTTTGCCGTACCGATGTCCATACCTTTGTAAACCTGCATGGAATCCGCAGATATGATCTCTCCGTTTATTCTTTTTGCAAGATCGATGGAAATTTTTGTTTTTCCGACTGCAGTGGGACCTGCAATGATCACTAATTTATTATTCATTAAAGCACTCTCTTGAATTTCTTTTCCATTTCTCCTTTGGTCATGGAGATGGTTGTTGGTCTGCCGTGAGGGCAATGATAAGGGTCTTCGAGTTCAAACATATCCCTGATCAACTGATCCGCTTCTTCAAAAGAAATGTAATTGTTTCCTTTGATCGCTGCTTTGCAGGAAATGGTTGCGACTCTGTCCAGCATGGTTTCCGGACTTCCTGCATCTCTTCCGCTCAGCAGATCATCCAGGATCTCCTTAAAAAGCACTTCATAATCAATGTCCACCAATTCTGCGGGAACTCCGGTAACTTTAAATTCTCTGGGTCCGAACTCTTCCAGTCTGAAGCCCAGCTTTTCAAAAACGGCCAGATTCTTCGAAAGGCACTCTGCTTCACGCATGGAAAGAGAAATAATGGCAGGCGGAAGAATGCCTTGAGACAGGAATTCTTCCTTTGCTCTGATCTTTTTCATTGTCTTTTCAAAGAGCACCTTTTCATGAGCCGCATGTTGATCGATCATGAACATGGTATCATTCATTTCTATTATCCAATAAGTCTTAAAAACCTGTCCGACAAGGCGGAATTCGGTTTTCTTATCCTTGTAAAGGTCGAGCGGCAGCTCTGTCTGTTCCACATCCTTGATCGTTTCTTCAAAGATCTGAGGTCTCGTCTCAGGAAGAACGGCTGTCTCCCTTGCATATGCCACGAGGACTGCCTCATCTGTGGTTATACTGCCGTTAATTGTTTCCGCGGATATATTAACTGTGGATACGGCTTTTTCTTTATTCAAACTGTCGGAATACTCTTTTACGATCTCGGGCTTTTTGATCTCAACACCTTTTTCTTCTACCGTGTTCAAAGGTCCTGCGGCAGAAACCGGAATAACTTCCTTGGGCGGCTTGTTCTCAAAAGGCTCCGGGATATGCACCGAATTAAGGGCTTCCTTTTTCGCCTTCTTTTCGGCTTCAACATCCTTTTCGTCCTTTAAGATGTTACTTACGATCATGTTTTTTCCGGTCAACGCATCTCTTACTGCTTTGTAAACAAGCTTATAGATGGCGTCGTTGTCGGAAAATCTGAGCTCAAGTTTTGAAGGATGAACATTAACATCCACAAAATCAGTGGGTGTATCGATGTAAATTGCCGCCACAGGATAGCTGTGCCCCATCATGTAGCCTTTATAGGCATCTTCAAGGGCATTGGCGATGACCTTGGACTTGATAAACCTTCCGTTAACGAAAAATGCTTCCAGTTCACGGTTACCCCTTGAAATGTATGGCTTAGCAGCCACACCGCTTACCCTAATGCCAAGATCTTCGTTTTCTTCAGAGATGTTTACAAGCGACTTGGCAATGTCGAGACCGTAAAGTTCCAAAAAATCGTCCTGGATCTTTCCTTTACCGGTTGTATGAAGAATGATCCTTCCGTTACCTATCAGTTTAAAGGAAATGTCTGTGTGACTTAAGGCGAGCTTTTCAACCGTTTCACAGATGTAGCCCGCTTCCGTGGATGCTGATTTAAGAAATTTTCTTCTTACGGGAGTGTTAAAGAATATGTCTTTAACAAGGAACGTAGTTCCGTCGGGACATCCCACTTCCTCAAGCCCCTTTTCTTCTCCGCCTTCGATCAGGTATCTGGTTCCCGTAAAAGCATCTGCGGTTTTGGTGAGCACTTCAACTTTCGCGATACTTGCGATACTTGAAAGTGCTTCGCCTCTGAATCCCAGGCTTGTGAGTTTCATCAGATCCGAGGCGTTCCTTATCTTACTGGTAGCATGTCTCAAAAATGCCGTTCGGACCTCGGAAGCATTAATGCCGCTTCCGTTATCCGTGATCCTGATGAGTGAAAGTCCACCCTCTTTAATCTCGATCGTTACGGCGGTAGCTCCGGCATCCAAAGCATTCTCCGTCAATTCCTTCACTACGGAAGCAGGTCTTTCGATCACCTCTCCCGCTGCGATCTGGTCAATGGTAATTTTGTCAAGTACTGTAATCATCTGCATTTTTCCTTAAGTCTGTAAAGCACGTTCAAAGCGTCAAGAGGAGTCATTGTCTGCACATTAAGTGCCAGCAATTCGTCAATGACGTTTTTGTATTTACCCGAAAATACAGGCTCGGCGACAGGCGCCGGTTTGTCTTCCGGAGGCTCTTCGAAGAAAGAAAGCTGACCTTCCATGCGGTCGTCGCTCTTTTCTCTCTTCTTTTGTTTCTTTTCTGCGTGTAAAGCTTCATCAAAGATCTCTTCGGAAATAATGTCATTTTTAACAAGTTCCTCAGAGATTTCGGAAGCACGCTTCAAGACTTCTTCGGGAAGGCCTGCAAGTCTGGCAACTTGTATGCCGTAGCTCTTGTCGGCGCCTCCCTTAATGATCTTTCTTAAGAAGATAATGCTGTCACCCTGTTCTTTAACAGCTATACAGTAATTGTTGACTCCCTTTAATCTGCCTTCAAGCTCTGTCAGCTCATGATAATGAGTTGCGAACAGGGCTTTGGCACCCAGCTTTTTGGTGTCTGCAATATGCTCAACCACTGCCCATGCGATACTGAGGCCGTCATAGGTGCTGGTTCCTCTTCCGATCTCGTCAAGGATCAGAAGGCTTTTCTTTGTGGCATTTTTTAAAATGTTTGCCACTTCATTCATTTCCACCATAAATGTGGATTGGCCGCTTGCAAGATCGTCCGAAGCACCCACTCTTGTAAAGATCCTGTCACAGATGCCGATCTTTGCCGCTGTAGCGGGAACAAATGAACCCAATTGAGCCATTAAGACGATCAAAGCTGTCTGCCTCATATAAGTGGATTTTCCGGCCATATTGGGTCCGGTAATTATCGATATCCTGTGCTCGTTATTGTCTAAGAATGTGTCATTGTCAATGAACATGTCATTAACAAGCATCTGTTCGACAACCGGATGTCTTCCGCCCTTTATCTGTATGCTTCCGTCATCGGTGATCTCAGGCCGTACATAACCGTGAGCCGATGCGACCTTTGAAAGAGAACAGATCACATCGATGTATGCAATGGCTCTTGCAGATCTTTGAATTCTCAGGACTTCTGCAGCGACCTTGTCTCTGAGTTCATCAAAAAGGTTGTATTCCAGTGAAAAAAGCTTATCCTCGGCCCCCAAAATATCTTCTTCGATCTTTTTGAGTTCTTCGTTTGTGTATCTTTCGGCACCGGCAAGAGTCTGTTTCCTTATCCAATCCGGCGGAACCTGATCCTTAAAGGAATTGGTCACTTCAAAGTAGTAACCGAAAACACGGTTGTACTTGATCTTAAGATTCTTGATCCCGGTTGTTTCCTTTGCTTCGGTTTCAAGCTGCATGAGCCAGCCTTTTCCGTCTGTCTTTGCTCTTCTTAGACGGTCGACTTCTTCATTGTATCCCGTTTTGATGATCCCGCCTTCTTTGATCTGCAAAGGCGGTTCTTCTGCGATACAGGAATCGATCAGCTCCGCAAGATCACGAAGTTCGTCGATCTCTTCGGTCTGAGCTTTCCAAAAAGGTGCTTTAAATTCAGCTGTAATGCCCTTGATGAAAGGAAGCATTTTCAGAGATGAACAAAGCGCGATCATATCCCTGGGATTAGCAGATTTATAAGAAACTTTACTCATGAGTCTTTCCAGATCGTAGATCGCATCCAGATACTCGATGAGTTCTTCTCTGTTAATGGCATTGTCATTAAGCTCTGCCACTGCGTCAAGACGCTCGTTTATCTCGTTCTTCTTTATCAGCGGCTGCTCGATAAAGTTCTTTAAAAGTCTTCCGCCCATGGCGGTTTTTGTCTTATCCAGGATTCCGAACAATGATCCACGCTTGTTTTTATCCCTCATGGTTTCCGTGAGTTCAAGATTTCGTCTTGTGGAATTGTCGATTATCATGTATCTGCCGACAAAATACTGTTCCAGTCTCGTAATGTGAAGAAGTGAATTCTTTTGTGTTTCAAACAGATAACTCAAAAGCCCGCCCGCAGCAAGCTTACCGATGGGAATTCCGGTAACCGATGCATTCGGACTGTCTTTACCGAAATGCATGGTCATCGCTTTTTCGCTCTCTTCTTCACTGAATACAAAATCATCAAGAAATGAAACAAAAATGTTCATCTTATTCTTCAGATTTTCAAGATCCAGTCCCGAAACAATACAGGAAGAATTGCATATGATCTCTGAAGGCGAAAACCTTGTGATCTCATCCAACGCTTCGGAAACTCCCGCAACTTCCGTAACAAGAAAATCACCCGTTGAAACGTCCACGGTGGAAAGCCCGAATGCACCGTCCACGTAAACTATGCTCATCAGATAATTATGGGATGCATCATTCACATCCGTTACGTTTAAATTTGTACCCGGAGTGACTATACGGGTAACTTCTCTTTTAACAAGGCCTTTCGCCTGCTTGGGATCTTCCGTCTGCTCACAGATGGCGACCTTGTAACCCTTAGCCACCAGCTTATCCAGATAGATATCCACCGCATGATGCGGTATCCCGCACATTGGCGCTCTTTCTTCAAGGCCGCAGGCTTTTCCCGTCAGGGTGAGTTCCAGTTCTCTTGATGCTGTCAAAGCATCATCAAAGAACATCTCATAAAAATCTCCCAAGCGGTAAAAAAGTATGCAATCTTTGTATAAAGCCTTGGTCTCAAGATATTTCGCCATCATCGGCGAAACATCTGCCTGATTGATTTCCATTAACCTTTTGCCTCCAAAGGATTGATCCAGGCACCGTTCTTAACAAAATCCTCCGCAAGAGCCGATGCACTTTCTATGATATTGGTGTCGTAACCATATGCCTTTAACATTAAGATCGCATTTCTGGTTTCCGACGGACCTGATTTAAGCATGTAATCGAAGCATACATCTCCTTCTTCGTTCAGGTTTTCTTCAAAATGATAATTTGAAAAATCCTGCTTAAGTAAAGACGTGAGCTCGATGTCATGAGTAGCCGCAAAGACAAGCTTGTTCTGCTTTGCGAGATAACTTAAGGAAGCTGTGGAAGCAGCTATTCTTTCAATGGTGTTTGTTCCGCGAAGGACCTCGTCTACAAAGCAAAGAACGGGTGTTTCACTTTCATCATCCATGATACGCTTAAGTGATTTGATCTCGGTGATGTAGTAGCTTTCACCGGCTATTATGTTATCGGAGAGCGACATGCCCGTAATAACTCTGAAAAACGAGCCCTTGTAGCTTTCCGCGAAGCATGTGTGTATCGTTTGTGCAAAGATCGCATTTAATGCAACAGTCTTTAAAAATGTGGATTTTCCCGAAGCATTTGAACCTGTGATAAGAATGTTCCTGTCAGTATCAAGGTCTGCCGGAACGGGATCGTTCAAAAGCAGATGATAGGCTCCCTTAAATGATAAATGGGGCTTTCCCTCTTTTGAAAGTTCAGGGATGCAAAAACACTTGGAAAAAGCACGCAGACTGCATATATTGATCATTGCATCGATGTATCCGAGATTTCTGTAAAGTACCATTATGCTTTCATTTTCAACCGCCGCACATTTGATCGCCTTATTCAAAGAGATAAGATCAAAATGAAAGACAAGATTTGCGTAATCCAGCAAGATTGAAGCCAGATCTCCGGATACTGTTGTTTTAATGGCCCAGGAAGCTTTTTTTAAGCTTTTGAGCTTTGAAAGAGCCTTTTGAAGCTCATTGTTTTCCTTATCAAATTCGCCGGCATTCACTTTAAGGATTTTGTTGCCCGCTTCTATCAGACCGATAATGTTTTTTATCCCGTACATGTACCTGTCTATCTTTGATTTTGCCATATAGTAGGACACGATATTGTAAATGATCACAATAACGGGAAAAAGCAAGGAAGCTGACGTATTAACGACTATAGCGTAAATCACGGAAGCTAACAGTAAAATACTATGTATATATTGTATCAAAGGATTTTCAAATTTGTTGTTTCTGAACGCTTCAAGTATGTAATGCACATGAAAGCCCGGTTTTTTTGACATGCTTGAAAGGGCAAGTTGCAGATCGATCCTCTTTTCGCTGTTCGTTTCAAAGAAATTTAAAAGCTTCTCTCTTCTATAAAGCTCCTTTTCGTCAAAACAGGGGGTTCTTAAAATGTTGAAGTAAACGGAAGATCCGGCGGCCGATCTCGTTTTATCCGTTAAAAGATAAATGTAATCCAACGCCAGGTCGTTTGCTGTAATGTTGTCTATCGAAAAATCTCCGCTGATCTTTTTCTCTTCTTCAAAATAAACGGCAGAATCTTCGGCAAGCTGCAGATTAAAGTCATCCTCATCGTTTAACGTACCGAATTCTCTTTGGATCTTTTCCCGTATTTTCTTTTTGTTCCTAACGGAATCGTAGATTCCTTTCGCGATCAAAAATACAACCGCAGCTATTAAAAAATAAACCAGTTCCACCTGTTGTCCTCCGAATAATTAAAACAGCGATGCTTCTTTGCAGGCTTCGCTGACCGCAGAAAATCGGCATTTTCAATTTCAAGCTTCCGCATGAAAGAAAAAGCCGATCCCCGGGTTATACATTTGGTTTTATAAGATCAACGTTCATGCCATTCACCTCAATGCTTTAATTCGAATTTCATAAGCACAGGCTCATGGTCAGAATAAAGGTAACCTGAATTCAGGTTTTCATAACTTAAAACAGAAACATTGTCGGAAACAATGAATCCATCCACAATAAATTCGTTTGTATGACCTTTTGCATAAGGCTCATCGCAATCACGGCAAGTCATATCAAGTGAGTATTTGTAATCATCTCCAAAGAGATCCATTGCAAGACTGAAATGTTCGGGTATCGAACTTCTGGGGAAAGCACAGGCCCATGTGGAATAGCCCTGTTCACCCTCCTTAAGGAGCAGATCGTGATTAAAATCTCCGCCGCAGATAACGTAGTTACCGGCTTCATATTCAGCCACCATGTCGTTAAAGAGCATGGAAACCTGTCCTTCTCTTACGGAATCGTCCGAGCCGTAAGCAGAAAGATGAACATTGAAAAGAACAAGATACTTCCCGTTATCCATGGGAACCTTTGAGATCGAGTAGCATCTGTCAAGATCTAAAACCTTTGAAATGCTTTCACTGATGGGAAGGCTTCTTCGCAAACCGCTTTCAATACCGTATCTGGAATATGTTACGATCCCCGAAGTAATGGAGCCGTGAGGCTGCAGAAAGGGATATGCTATAAAGGAAGATTTAAAGTAGTTGTAGGCATAGGTGTAGGCATATTCCTTCATGATAAGATTTACAAATTCCAATTCATTTACATGATAGGTTCTGGTGGAATCCTCATCTACTTCCTGAAGCATGACAAAATCGGGATTTTCCGCTGTCAGCTTTTTTAAGGCACCGTTAAGATTTTCAAAGATCGCATCCTTGGAAAAAGCCCAGGATTGAGTACCTCCGTCCATGAAGAAGTCAAAGTCGTAGGAGTAAGCTCCGAAACCGACATTATTAGACATGATCGAGTATGTTCCCTCACCGTCAAGCTTAAGAGTCCGGTCAAATTCAGCATTATTGTGGACCGAAAGTTCAAAATTATCAGACAGTCTTCCGTAGCTCAGCAAGAAGTAAGCTACATAAGCTGCCAATGCAATAATGATGATGCCCAAAACAATGCAAAAGATCTTTAGCGCTGTTTTTAAAGGGTTCTTTTTTCTGTTCATTCTGATCAATGCTTTTTCTTTTGCTTTCATCCCAATACTCTCCTCCCAAAAGCATCAATTTACCAAGAAAGATTGTTATGCTCGGCTTTTTTGTCTCTGGTAAACAGATCATGTACCGCTTCGCTTGCCGGCTTGTCTTCAAAAAGCACCATGCAGACCTGCTCAACTATGGGCATGCTTACATCATATTTTTTTGAAAGTGCAAGCGCAGCCTTTGCACAATAAACACCTTCGACGGTCTGACCGACAAGATTCATGGCTGCTTCACAGGATTTCCCTTGTCCCATAAAATAGCCTGCATTTCTGTTTCTTGAGTGATTACTTGTACAGGTAACCATCAGATCGCCCATTCCGGAAAGTCCTGAAAATGTTTCCGGACAACCGCCCATCCTTGCACCGAGTCTGGAGATTTCAGCGATGCCTCTGGTCATAAGTGCGGCTTTTGTATTGTCGCCGTAACCGAGTCCGTCCGCAATTCCGGCAGCAAGCGCAATAACATTCTTTAAAGAGCCCCCAAGTTCAATGCCCAGTACATCCGGGCTTGTGTAAACTCTGAAGTAATCGTTCATAAAAGCGTCCTGGATCTTCTCCGCAGCTTCCTTCTTATGGGAACCTGCCACGATAGTGGACGGAATGTGTACTGAAACCTCCTCAGCATGAGTGGGTCCGGAAAGAACACAGACTTCAGCCTTGGGGATCTCATCAGAAATAATCTCAGTCAGCGTTTTAAGTGTTGTTTCTTCAATACCCTTTGCAACATTGACGATGATCTGGCCTTCTTTAATAAGAGGTGCTATCAATTTTGAGGTTCTTCTGACAAATATTGAAGCAACAGCCATTACGATAATGTCAATGTCACCTGAAAGTGCTTCATTAAGATCTGTTGTAAGCTTCACTCCGTCGGGCATAACAGCTCCGGGAAGATTTCTTATCCTCGTTCTGTCTGAGGCCATGGATGTGATCTCTTTTTCAATAGCACTCCAAAGTGTAACTTCATGTTTGTTTGAATCAAGCAGGATGGCGAGGGCCGTTCCCCAGGTTCCCGCACCAAGTATCGTAATTTTCATTATTCGCTCTTCTCCTTTTTCTTAACCGTAAGCTTGTTTTCATTGTGATTCTTAAGTCTTACAATGTTTGCTCTGTGATTATAAAATGCAGAAATTGTGAAAAGCAATGTTACAATGATCATATGCAGGTTTCCGTGGGAAGTGATCCCGACAAAGATCGGGAAAAGCACGGAAGCCGTAAGAGATGCCAAGGACATGTATCTGGTGAAGACCAGGATCGAAATGAAAAGAATAAGGCCGATTACCGCCAGCCTCCAGTCATAGATCAACATGCACGCACCCATGCAGGCAATTCCTTTTCCGCCTCTGAATTTCAGATAGAAAGGGAAAAGATGTCCGCAAACAGCACCGAGTGCAGTGTAAAGCACAAGGAGCTGACTCATGTCCGAGAAAGGTGCATATTGAGTGAAAAGTAAGTATCTCGTAAGCATCATAGGGATTATGGTCTTTCCGAGATCGATAATAAGCGTGATGATACCTGCTTTAAGCCCCACAACTCTTAATACATTGGTGGTTCCGAGGTTCCCGCTTCCTTTGGATTTAACGTCAACATGATAGATCTTTCCGATAAAATATCCTGATGAAAAGATCCCGAAAACATAGCCCATGATAATGCAAAAAATGATCTGAAGTACAAAATAATCCTTGAAAATCTCCATGTCCCCTACCTCTTATTCCGTTTCTTTTTCGCCGCGTTCTCTGATGATGAATTTCAGGGAAGTTCCCGCAAAACCAAAAGCTTCACGGATCTTGTTCTCAATATATCTGGTGTATGAGAAATGCATAAGCTTCTTATCATTTACAAAGATGACAAAAGCCGGAGGCTTTACAGCCACCTGAGTGATGTAGAAGAGCTTAAGTCTTCTGCCTTTGTCCGAAGGAGGCTGCTGCAAGGATACGGCCTGCATCATGATCTCATTGAGAACACCTGTTCCTATCCTCATGTTCTGATTTTGAATAATGGCATCAATGCGTTCAAAAAGCTTGTTCATTCTCTGTCCGGTCTTTGCGGAAATGAAAAGAATGTCCGCATAAGGAATGAAAGAAAGAACCTGCTTGATCTTTTCGGTCATTTTGTAAATGGTTTTGTCATCCTTATCTTCAACCGCATCCCATTTGTTAACGGCTATAAGAATGCCCTTACCGGCATCATGAGCGATACCTGCGATCTTTGCATCCTGCTCCGTAACGCCTTCCTGCGCATTGATGACAACAACCACCACATCAGCTCTCTCAACGGCAGCAACGGTTCTGACCATCATGAAATGCTCAATATCCTCTTTGATCTTTGCATGTCTTCTGAGACCTGCGGTATCGATGAAAACATATTCTTCGTTATTGTGCTTTACAACAGTGTCGATAGCGTCTCTGGTAGTACCTGCAATATCGGAAACAATGACTCTGTCTGCTCCGATCAGTTTGTTGATAATAGAGCTTTTGCCTACATTTGGTTTACCTACAATGGCAATTCTGGGGCGTTCATCTTCTGTCTCTTCCGTCGTTCTTTCACCCACAGCCTCGCAAACCGCATCCAATAGTTCTCCGAATCCGAGACGATTTACGGACGAAACCGGAATGGGGTCTCCGATACCGAGGTTATAAAACTCGTAGGTGTCATTCATGAATTTATTAAAATCATCCACCTTGTTAACACAAAGAATAACGGATTTCCCGGCCTTTCTTAAAATGTCGGCAACATTGTAATCCGCATCTACAAGTCCGGTCTTTACGTCAACCACAAAAATTACAGCGTCAGCAGTCTCAATCGCAACCTGTGCCTGCTCACGCATATAAGTCAGCATCATATCTCCGTTTTCGGGTTCTATTCCGCCTGTATCTATTAAAGTAAACTGCCTGTCAAGCCATGTGATATCTGCGTAGATCCTGTCCCTTGTGACACCGGGTGTGTCCTTTACGATAGAGATCCTTTCGCCCGCAAGAGCATTGAAAAGCGTTGATTTTCCCACATTGGGACGCCCAATTACGGCGATTATGGGTTTAGACATTTATTATTTCCTCCACTAAAGAGCTACCTTCAGATTTTACTATACTAACCTTTATTTGTAAAGATTTTTCGATGTCTCCGACAGTCATGTCATCCAGTAAAACATCCTCTCCGGTCTTAAGAAGAACACAGGGAAGAAGCAATTTTTCGCCGAGTTCACGACCGGTCAACTGAGCGATTATGTCCTGACCTGTGAGAAGCCCCGCAACAGTGATCGTATCTCCAAAGAAATTGTTGATGATCTCGTAGACATTCACCTTAACCTTGGGATATTTCTTGTTTATCTTCTTAACCTGATCGCAGAGTATCGGATAAGCAAGAGTTCCGGTAGCCAGCGAAACCATGTGCTCTCTGTCGTCTCCGGCAAGTTCTTCAAGGCACTCGTCCACCTCATAATTCAGAAGTCTGACCATTCCCACGCCGTTACCGATCTGAGGATACTCTTCATAGTCTTCGGCTTCGGGGATCGGAAGCTCTGCCTTTAAGTACCATTCATCACTTGCATATACAAATCTTGTACCAAAAGCAGCCTTAAACTTTTTCTGATACTTTTCAATCTGTTGTACTACGGCGATAGAATCCTCTTTATTAAAGGGTTCCAATGGTGTCAAACGATTTCTGAATTTAGTGATGCCCACAGGTACAACGGATAGAGATTTCATATGCCCGATGTACATTGATAAGTCATTTATTGTCCTGTCAAGTTCTGCTCCGTCGTTCCATCCCTTGCATAAAACGATCTGTCCGTTCATGTCTATGCCTGCCTGATAGAGCTTTGTCATATGATCCATGACTGTTCCCGCAAAACGATTGTGAAGCATTTTGCAGCGCAGCTCCGGATTTGTGGTGTGAACCGATACGTTGATGGGTGAAAGGTTGTAAGATATCAGCCTGTCGATGTCCGCATCGGTCATGTTGGTAAGGGTTACGTAACTGCCCGACAAAAAAGAAAGCCTGGTGTCGTCATCTTTAAAATATATGGTATCGCGCATCCCGGGCGGATTTTGATCGATGAAGCAAAAAATACACTTGTTCCTGCAGGAGGAATAGTCATCCATAATTCCGTCTTCAAAAACAAGACCCAGCTCTTCGGAAGGATCCTTTTCGATGTCAAGCTCCCATTCTTCACCGTCCGGCTTTCGTACTACAACTGTAAGATCTTCATTCGCGCACAAAAATTCAAAGTCAAAGATGTCGATGACTTCTTTGCCGTTAATGGAAACCAATTCATCGCCGGGTTCAATTTCCATTTCTTCCGCGATCGACCCTTCAACTATGCTCTTAATTATCTGTTTTTTACGCTGTGAATGCATTTTTAATCCATTTAACCTCTTCACCAAGGATTGACATTACATCAAATCTTATGGGTTGTTCAAAGGACAATCCTTTATATTTTAAAAAGCTCATTGCACCTTTAATTATCTTTTTTTGTTTTGCGGGAGTAACCGCTTCTTCCGGATAACCGGCTTCCGTGTTTTCTCTCATCTTAACTTCTATAAAGCAGAGGTAATCTTCTCCGAGCCAATGATCCGTAGCGATCAGGTCCAGTTCCCCGCCTTTAAAATAAAAATTCCTGTAAAGGATCTTTCCTCCTTCGGAAACGATCCGGTCAGCTGCGATGTTCTCGCCCTTTCTCCCCTTTTCCCTCGTGTTCATTTTACACCTTTCTCGGTCGTTTGCTGACTTTGCTTTCCGCTCTGTCAACCATTACAAGAACTTCAGCCACAACTCCGTACAATTCTTCCGGAATATAATCACCGATCTCAAGCTTTGAAAGCGTTCCTGCAAGTTTTTCATCTTTGTGTATGGGTACATCCGTTTCTTTGGCCGTCTCAATGATCTTTTCCGCAACATGTCCCTTTCCCGTTGCTATGATCTGAGGAGCCGTTTCTCCCGGAACATACTCCAGAGCAACCGCTGTTTTTTGTTTTTCTTCTTTTTCTTCTGCCATATGCTTCATTCTGACCGTAAGGTCCAAAAAACGATAGATCTTTAAACGAAATTACCGATAAAACTGCGTCTGTGTATCTCACAGGGGCCGTATTTTTTGAGGGCTTCGATGTGCGCAGCACTTCCGTAGCCCTTATTGGAAGCAAAATCATATTCCGGATACTTGTCCGAAACAAATTCCATGTATCTGTCTCTCGTAACCTTTGCAATAATACTTGCGGAAGCTATCGAAAGACTCTTTGCATCGCCCTTTATGATCTTTACCTGCTTTTGATCAAGTCCCGGAATGATCACAGCATCGTTAAGCAAAAGATCCGGACGGGGATCCAGTTTTGAAACGGCTTGCCTCATAGCTTCGTAAGTTGCCTGAAGGATATTTATCTCATCGATCCTTTCCGGCGAAACGACACCGATCCCGTAAGCAACTGCCTTTTCCATGATCTCTTCGCTCAATTCTTCTCTTTGCTTAGCCGTAAGTTTCTTGGAATCATTCACATACAGTATCTTACAGCCCTTTGGGAGAATGACCGCTCCCGCAACCACTGGACCCGCAAGAGGTCCGCGTCCGACTTCGTCGATTCCGCATATGCTTGCGTAATCATAGTACTTGTTCTCATAGATCAGCATATTGTCGATGCGTTCAAGCTCTTTAAGATACTTGTCTTTCTTCTTTCTGCAATCCTCCAGGATCTTTACAACACCGGCTCTTTCATCGTTCTTATAGGCAGCGAGAAATGAATCCGTGTCTTCGGGTGAAAGAGACTTTGCTTTTAATTTGATATCCGAAATACTTTCCATTATTTTGTCCTATTTAATGAAGTCAGAAACCTTTTCAAGGCTGACTTTTCCGAATTTTCCGCCTCTGAAGTCATCAGTTATCGTAAATGACATACGATCTGTGTCAGGCTCTCCGCCCTTTTTCAGACAAGCCTTTTTCGCACATATATCATACAAAAGCTCCAGGCTGTCTTCCTTTTCGAGAACACCGTAACGGGAATTAACCGCTCCCGGATAGCTCTGAACGAGGTATTTAAGAAGATTAAGTGCAAGATCGTGAGAATCAAGTATGTTCTCATTGATGGATCCGATCATTGCAATGTGAAGCCCCACTTTTTGATCCTCAAACTTGGGCCATAAAATGCCGGGAGTATCAAGGAGTTCCAGCTCTTTTGACAGTCTTATCCACTGCTTGCCGGTGGTAACGCCCGGCTTGTCTCCGGTTTTGGTGCAGGCTTTTTTCGCATAGGAATTTATGAAGGTGGATTTTCCCACATTGGGTATTCCGAGGATCATAGCGCGGATCGGACGATTGATCATCCCTCTGGCCTTGTCTCTCTCAATCTTTTCTTTACAAGCCTCACGAACCACATTCATTACAGGCTTCAGATTTCCGTTTCTGGCATTTGTGATCAGAACAAAATAGCCCTTTGATTCGTAATAGCTCTTAAAGTCAGCTGTTACACGGTCATCCGCAAGATCGGCTTTATTGATGAGAAGAACCCTCGGCTTGTTGTTTGCAAGCTCATCAATGTCCGGATTTTTTGATGAATAAGGGATCCTGGCATCGATCAGTTCAATGAGTACATCCACAAGCTTAAGACTTTCTTTTATTTCCTTTTTCGCCTTGGCCATGTGGCCGGGGTACCAATTTATGTTTGTCTTGTTATCAGTCATATATTCACCTGCCGCTTGAAATCGATTTGATCTTATTTGTTGTTCAGCTTCTTAATAAAAGCCGGAGAAGGCGAGATCCTGAAAAAAGCCTTTCCTATAATATCGCCCTTTACAACAGATCCGATGTTTGAGAATCTTGAGTCTTCGGAAGAATTACGATTGTCTCCCAGTACAAAGAATTCGTTTTCCTGTAATTCAATGGGACTGTCTGCCAATCCGGAAACCTTCATTTTTTCGGTATCTATAACTTCTTCAAACTCTTCACCGTTAATGTAAACGCTTCCGTTAATGATCTCAACGGTATCTCCCGGAACTCCGATAACACGTTTTACGTTATTATAGGAGTGTTCATTTGAACCCTGGTTAAAAACGATCACGTCGTTCCTTTTCGGCTCGCTTTTTAAATAAGAAAGCCTGTTTATAAGGATCACGTCTCCGTCGTTCAAAGTCTTGCCCATAGAATCTCCGACCATTACGGTCTTTGCCAGAGCGTATCTGATGATGAGCCAGGCTGCAAGGACAACAAGCGCGGATTCCAAAAGCAGGATTCCCGCTTTCTTAAGTAAGATCAATATTTTAGGTTTTTTGTCATAAAGATATATGTCTGCCATAATACTTAATTTTAAATGATTAGCCTCTTTTTGTAAAGCAAACTTCGCTATCTCCAAAAGAAAACGGGACAGGCAAAAACCTGTCCCGTACATTTCGGTCTGTTATTACTTAATAACTTCCTTAACCTTAGCGCTCTTACCTTTTCTGTCGCGAAGGTAGTTGAGCTTAGCGCGTCTTGCCTTACCTGTTCTTACAACCTCGATCTTCTCAACGATAGGGGAATTAACGAGCCAAGTCTTTTCTACACCGATTCCGTTGGAGCTCTTTCTTACTGTGAAAGTCTCTCTTACTCCGGCGTGCTGCTTCTTAAGAACTGTGCCCTCGAAAAGCTGTGTTCTTACACGGTTTCCTTCTTTAACCTTAGCGTAAACCTTAACGGAGTCACCAACGTTAAACTGGGGCTTCTCAGCCTTTAACTGTTCTGCTTCGATTTCTCTGATAATGTCGTTCATTTTACGACCTCCTTTTATATTAAGCCGTTCTTACTCATATCTATGACAGCGGACCGACTTTTTCATGCCGAGATATTATAATACCGAATTGTATAAATTGCAAGTAAAAGTTGAAAAAATTATTTCAAGAGATCCGGCCGATATTTCCTTGTCCTTTCAACCGACTTTTCCTTTTTCCATTTCTCTACATTTGCGTGATGTCCGGAAAGAAGAACTTCAGGGACTTTCAAGCCGCGATACTCTTCAGGTCTGGTGTATTGAGGATGTTCAAGAAGATTATCATTAAAGCTCTCATAAACAGCTGAATCCACATTGTTGAGAACCCCCGGCACAAGTCTGGAGACAGTGTCCATCATTACCATTGCCGGTAATTCTCCGCCTGTCAGTACATAATCTCCGATGGTATAAAAATCCGGTTGAATGATCTCAAGTGCTCTTTCATCTATGCCTTCGTAATGACCGCAAATAAAGATAAGATCTTCTTCCTTTGCCAGTTCTTTTGCCGCATTTTGATCAAATTTACGCCCCCATGGTGTCAAATAGATCGTTTTGGGCTTTTTTTGAGAGTCTTTGTCATTGCCTTTGTTTACTTCTTCGACAATGTGTTCCCAGGTTCTGACAACCGGATCTGCCGCCATCAGCATTCCGGCACCGCCGCCGTATGGATAATCATCAACTTTTCTGTGTTTGTCCAAAGTGAAATCTCTGATGTTTACCGCATTAATGCTCAATATTCCTTTTTCAACGGCTCTTCCGATTATACTTTCATTCATGCAGGAATTTATCATATCCGGAAAAAGCGTCATAACATAAAAATTCATAGGCATACGTATTAATCCGTTAATCCCGGAAGGATGTGCACGGTTATCTTTTTTTCCTCCAAGGATACTCTTATGTTGCTGTCTTTGATCGAGGGAATGAGAATTTCTTTTTTATCTTTTGTCTTAACAAGATAAACGTCGTTTGCCGATGTTTGAAGAATCTCGGTAAGAACTCCGACAGGAGTTTCCGGATCGTTTTCGTCATAAACATCCAGCCCGATCAAGTCATATATATAATATTCCCCTTCTTCAAGAGGAATAGCATTTTCTCTTGTAACCAGCAGATCCATCTGTTTCCAGCGTTCCACATCGTTGATCGAATCTATGCCTTTGAACTTTAAAATGGCCAGATTCTTAAAATACTTGACTCCCGTTACTTCCAGTTCCTTAAGCTCTTTTCCCGTATCAAGAAAAACCTGCTTGAGGAAGTCAAATCTTTTTATGTCTTCTGTTGTGGGATAAACCTTAACTTCTCCGTGTATCCCGTGAGTATTGGAGATCACCCCGACTCTTAACATTTTGTCTTTATCGATCAAATTAAACTCCTTAATGACAAACACGTCTTTTTTAAAGAAAAGCGCATGCTTAATTTTAAACATGCGCCGACTTCTTTACTGAAGTATTTCTACAACCACCTTTTTGTCATCCTTCGCAGAAGCAGCCTTAACTACTGTACGAATTGACTTAGCGATGCGTCCCTGCTTACCGATAACCTTACCCATATCGGATTCAGCTACTTTCAGGGAAACAACCAGCGCTTTTTCGGTGTCCTCTTCGGTTACAACAACCTCAGAGGGATTGTCAACCAACGCCTTAGCGATGGTTTCAACAAGTTCTCTCATCATGATGCCAACCCTCCCGCTGATTAATAATTACTTATTGATACCTGCCTTCTTGAAAAGGTTAGCAACTGTCTGAGTGGGCTGAGCTCCGTCAGAGATCCACTTCTTTGCAGCTTCTGCATCTACGTTGAATGCTGCGGGCTCCTTTGTGGGATCGTAAGTACCGATCTCTGCGATGAAACGACCGTTACGAGGTGCTCTCTCATCTGCAACTACGATTCTGTAGAAAGGGTTCTTCTTTTCTCCGACTCTTCTAAGTCTGATCTTTACCATGGTAAATTCCTCCGTAAAAATATATTAATAAATTTATTTATGAATATCCTTATTGATATTACATACTGTTTTATCAGAACGGAAATCCGCCCTTTTTGCCGAAACCGCCGGGCATCATGGGCATCTTTCCTTTTCTGCCGCCCATCATTCCTTTAAGCTGTTTCATCATTTGTTTCTGGCCTTCCACCTGTTTAACCAGGCGATTGACCTCAGCAACATCCACACCCGCTCCTTTGGCGATCCTGCGTTTTCTGGAAGGGTTCATGATCTTGGGATTTGCTCTTTCTTCTGCCGTCATCGAGTTTATAATGGCAACCACGGGCTTAAACATATCATCATCAAGTTCAGCGCCCTTTAAAGCTCCCATTCCGGGAAGCATGCCCATAATACTCTTGATCCCGCCCATTTTCTTCATCTGCTTGATCTGTTCAAGATAATCGTTGTAATCAAACTCTGCTTTCTTGAACTTTCTCGCCATTTCCTTGGCTTTTTCTTCATCTACGGCTGCCTGAGCTTTTTCAATGAGTGAAAGCACATCGCCCATTCCAAGGATCCTGTTTGCCATTCTGTCCGGATAAAAAGGTTCAAGATCTTCAACTTTTTCACCCATACCCGCATAAAGAACGGGAAGTCCGGTAACTGCCTTTACGGAAAGTGCGGCACCGCCTCTTGTATCACCGTCAAGTTTTGTAAGAATGACGCCTGTAAGAGGAAGTTTTTCATTAAATGTTTCAGAAACATTGACTGCATCCTGACCTGTCATTGCGTCGACAGTAAGAATGGAGTTTGTAATGGGATACTTCTCCGTGATCTCAACCAGTTCGTTCATCATGGCCTCATCGACCTGCAAACGACCTGCTGTATCGATGATAACAAGATTCAGCTTGTTATCGGCGGCGTATTTGAACGCTGCATCAACAATTTCCAAAGGCTTTTTATCAGTGCCCATCTCAAAGACGGGAACGCCGACCTTTTCGCCGTTAACCTTCAACTGCTCAATGGCTGCGGGACGATAAACGTCGCAAGCTACAAGCAAAGGCTTCTTACCCTTGTTTTTGAAGATAGCCGCAAGTTTTGCCGCAGTGGTGGTTTTACCGGCACCTTGAAGACCGCACATCATGATCGTGGTGATCTCATTGGCGGGAAGGAACTTGATCTCTGCATTCTCGGAACCCATAAGATTAATGAGTTCTTCGTTAACTATCTTGATAACCGTTTGACCGGGAGTAAGTGAATTCAGTACATCTTCGCCGACAGCTCTTTCGGAAACGCTTGAAATAAAGTTTTTAACAACCTTAAAGTTAACGTCTGCTTCAAGAAGCGCCATCTTTATTTCTTTCATGGCTGCCTTTACGTCGTTTTCCGAAAGACGGCCTTTTCCGCGAAGTCCTTTAAATACATTTTGAAGTTTTTCGGATAATGATTCAAATGCCATTTTTCTTAATCTCTTGTATTAATTCTGATATCCTTCTGCCTTCCGGATTCTGAAGACTTTCAGCAATATCCTTGATCTCATCGCACAATTTGGAAGCAGTTTTGTACTTTTCCATAAGATGCAACGCATCTTCATACATTTCAAGGCTTTTTTCGCATCCCTTTACTGCATCATGAACACCTTGTCTTGTCATTCCGGCGCTTTCCGCAACTTCCGAAAGAGAAAGATCGTTAAGTACATAATCCTCGAATATTTGTTTTTTTCTTTCGCTCAACAGATTGCCGTAAAAATCATACAGCATTGAGAGCTCAACGGTCTTTTCCAACTGTTCCATATGTTCTCCGCTGTAAAGCAAATTGCTTGACATCATTTACAGCTTCAAAACTATACCACAAAGAAAAAAGCCTGTCAAGCTTTTTTCTTTACAGGCTTATATTTTATAAACCAAGCATATGTCCGGCTTTATCAAAATTCTGTTTTTTTATTTCTTCTCTTATTCTGGAACTTGACACAGGACTTCCTTCAAATTCTTCTCTCCTAATGACAATGAGCTTAAAGCCCAGTTCCGCGGACATCTCTTTTAGAAGTCCGATATCTCCGTTTCTGTTTTTTCCAAACTTAAAATCATCACCGACAACCAGTAGTCGGCATTTCAGTTTTTCAAAAAGAATGTTTTTTACGAAGTCACGGGCTTCTATGCCTGCAGTGTCCTTGTTGAAAGGGAAAAGGATCAGTTTTTCCACGCCCAATTGTTCAAGGATCGCTTCTTTTTCACTTTCTGTACAGATCCTGTTCTCGGATTCAAGGATCTTATTGTCCTTTTGAATATCAAAAGTAAAAACACAGGCTTCAAGATCCTTTTTTTCTTTCATCAGGATCTCGATGATCTTTCTGTGTCCGATGTGAACACCGTCAAATTTACCGACGGTAATTGCGGTTCCTTCAGATCTGAATTTTTCAATATCTCTTATTACAAGCACAAACTCATCTCCTAAGCTTGATATTTACATAGCAAGAAACATTTTTTCAGGTTTAAATTTATTGCTCTTTTCGTCTTTATAATAAATCCCACAGAAGTTTCCTTCTGAGTCATAAACCCTGAAAGTGCCAAGTCCTACTGTTGTAGAAATCTCACTGTTTCTTAACGGATTTCCGTTTCTGACCAATTTGTCGAACTCAGGTTTTGTCGAGATTGCGGGATACTCATTAAAGTACTCATCAATCGGCAAAATGTACTTATCCGGCTGTCCCTCTTCCGCAGCTTTCGCAACATCCGAAAGCTTTACGGCTGTTTCAAGTTCAAAACGGCCTGTTTTGATCCTGGTCAGTTCCTTCATACATGCGCAGGTACCCAGTGCTTCTCCAAGATCTCTGCACAGGCTCCTGATGTATGTACCTTTTCCGCATGTAACACGTATGCTTGCTTCTTTAAGGAAACCATTGTCATCCTTCAAAGAATTCAAAAGCTCGATCGAGTAAATTGTAACGGGCCGTTTCGCAACTTCCGCAGTTTTTCCGGCTCTTGCAAGCTCGTATAGTTTTTTGCCGTCCAGTTTGATCGCCGAATACATGGGCGGCGTCTGCATTATATCACCCGTGAAGGTTTCAAAGCTTTTCACAAGGTCATTCTCATCACAATTAACGGGAAGGGTCTTAATAACCTTTCCCGTTACATCTTCTGTATCTGTTGCTGTTCCGAAAAGCACAACAGCTTCATAAATTTTTGTTTTGGCGGTTTCCATGTCGCAGAGCTTCGTAGCGGAGCCGATGCAGACAGGAAGTACGCCTGTTGCCAAAGGATCCAGAGTACCGGTGTGTCCGATGTGTTTAAAATGGAGAATTCCTCTGAGTTTCGCTACCACATCATGAGACGTGAAACCCTGTTCCTTATTAATGTTAATAATACCGTTGATCATTTTACCTCTTTGATATTCCGAAGAGTTTTTATTCTTCCGTCTCTTCGTCTCTCTTGGGCATAGACGCCATCACATCGTCGATCTTCTTGGACATGTTGACGCCGTATTCTATGGTCTGATCCACAACAAATGTGAGCTCGGGAGTGTTTCTCATGTTCATGGTGTGAGCGAGTTTGCTGCGTATGAAACCTGCAGCGGAATTCAGTCCTTTAAGAGTGTCCTTTTTGGACTGCTCGCCGCCGAGTACACTGACCCAAACCTTACAGGTTTTAAGATCCGGAGCTACGTAGACATCAACCACGCTGGTAAAAGGATCGATCCTGGGGTCATGGACCTCATCGCGAATGATCGAGGAAAGTTCACGAAGAACTTCCTGACTCACGCGAATGTTTTTAATGCTGTTTTTTTTCATTTTCTGGGTACCTCTACCATCTGATAGAGTTCAATTTGATCTCCTTCAAGAAGATCGCTGAACTTTTCAAAAACAAGACCGCATTCGTAACCTGCATTAACTTCCTTAACATCGTCCTTGAAACGCTTAAGGGAAGCAAGATTACCTTCAAAGATCTGATTTCCGCCACGGGTGATACGAGCCTGGCATCCGCGAACGATCTTACCGTCAAGTACAAAGGAACCTGCGATAGTTCCGACGCCGGAAGCCTTGAAGGTCTGGCGTACTTCTGCATGAGCGATAACCTGTTCCTCAAATACGGGATCAAGCATACCCTTCATGGCTGATTCGACATCATCGATCGCATCGTAGATGACGCTGTAATTTCTGAGGTCGATCTTTTCTCTGTCGCAAATGTCCTTAGCTGTATTGTCAGCCTTAACATTAAAGGCAATGATGATGGCATTTGAAGCGCCTGCAAGTGTAGCATCGGATTCGTTAACAGCACCTACACCGCTGTGAATGATGCGTACAGCAACCTCTTCGTTGGAAAGCTTAAGCAGAGACTGCTTGATAGCTTCTACGGAACCCTGTACATCTGCCTTAACGATAACATTGAGCTCCTTAATGTTGCCTGCCTGGATCTGTGAGAACAATCCGTCAAGTGAAAGCTTAGCCTTGGTCTCGGCAATGAGCTTTTCCTTATTCTGAGCAATATATGCGTTACAAATAGCCTTTGCTTCTTTTTCGCTTGCTGTTGCAACAACAACTTCTCCCGCATCGGGAACCGAGTTAAGACCAAGTATCTCAACAGGCATAGAAGGAGTTGCCATCTTTACTTTTTCATGTTTATCATTGATAAGTGCACGAACCTTACCCATGGAAGAACCGATAACAACATTGTCACCGATCTTAAGTGTTCCCTTCTGAACAAGAACGGTAGCTACAGGTCCACGGCCCTTATCCAGCTGAGCTTCGACAACAAGTCCGCGAGCCTGACGGTCGGGATTTGCCTTTAATTCAAGCACATCAGCCGTAAGAATGATCATTTCAAGGAGCTGTTCGATACCTTCATGTGTTTTTGCGGAAACGGGAACAAATGTAGTGCTTCCGCCCCATTCTTCGGAAACAAGACCGTATTCGGTCAGTTCTCTCTTAACTCTTTCGATGTTTGCGGTGGGCTTATCGATCTTGTTGACAGCAACGATGATCTCAACGCCGGCAGCCTTTGCATGGTTGATCGCTTCAATCGTCTGAGGCATTACACCATCATCGGCAGCAACAACAAGTACCGCAATATCGGTTGAATTTGCGCCACGCATACGCATAGCGGTAAATGCTTCATGTCCGGGTGTGTCAAGGAATGTGATCTTCTGTCCGTTGATCTCAACCATGTATGCACCGATGTGCTGAGTGATACCGCCTGCTTCTCTCGAAGTAACGTTTGTTGTTCTGATAGCATCCAAAAGGGATGTTTTACCATGGTCAACATGACCCATTACGCAGACAACGGGAGGACGCTTAACAAGTTTGCTTTCATCCTCTTCATCTTCCTTAAGGAGTTCCGCAACCATGTCCACTTTCTCTTCATGTTCTGCGATGATCTCGTATTCAAGTGCTATATTCTCAGCTTCTTCAAAAGTAATATCTGAGTTCAAAGAACAGATCTTTCCTGCAAGGAAAAGCTTCTTAACGATGTCTCCGCCTTTGATCTTCATCTTGTCGGCAAGTTCCTGAATCGTAAGTACATCAGGGATCGTGATCGTCTTGATCGCATCCTCTTCAACCTGAACCTTGACGGGTTCGGGCTTATGGAATGCTCCCGCACGGTTGGGATCCTTGGATTTGCCCTTCTTGCCGCCCTGAAGCTCATCATAATCCTCAAAGCGCTTATTTGCCTTTTCTCTGTCCTTGCTCTTGTCATTTCTGCGATTGCTCTGCTGCTTTAATGACTCAGCAATTTCAGGAGTGCTGTTCCTCTTCTTGGGATCTCTGGAGTGAGAAACGGGTCTGGAATCATCCTCGTCCTTTCCGCCTCCGAAGCCGCCCTGAGGTCTTGTGGAAAATCCACTGCTTCTGCCGCCTCTGTTATTGTTATTATTGTCTCTCTGAGAACCTGCAGGATTGTTACCGTAGCTTCTCTGATTCTTATTTTCAAAAAGGTTACTGTGACCGCGATTATTGCCGTCGTATCTGCTGTCAACACGCTGGAAATGATTACGATCCCCTGTACGTTCGCCTGTTCTTGCTCCGTTCTGGCGATCACCGTTCCTGTTTCCGTCAGGTCTTCTGTCCTGACGATTCTCATTATTGAAAGGTTTTCTTTCACCGTTCTGAGGACGTCTTTCACCCATATTGGCACGATTTACGCCGTCAGCTCCGGCTCTCTTAATGATGTTGGGACGAACTCTCTCTCCGACAGTCTTGAAAACTTTTTCGGGAGCCGCTTCAGTCTTGGGAGCGTTAACTGCAGGAGTTTCGGTTTCAGCAGGAGCCGAAGCCTTTTCAGCCTTTTCAGCCTTAACACTCTTTTCGGCCTCTTCTCTGGCTTTCTGAGCCTCTATATTCTTCTCAATAGCCTCAGCCTCTTTACGAGCCTTTGCTGCAAGTTCATCAGCCTTTGCCGCATCTTCTGCTGCTTTCTTTGCAGCTTCGCGCTTTTCAGCCTCATGCTTAGCCTGATTCTCTTTGATCTTTTCTCTCTTTAATGCTTCAATTTCTTCATCGGTTCTGAAGGATCCGTGAATAAGACGATTGTCTCCGTCATCACTGGAAATTACAACACCGTTGATAGTTCTGGGGCCGTTTGTTCTGGGGCCTGAAGGACGACGATCTCTCTGGCCTGCATATGCCTGCTTTCTGTCCTGAGGTCCGTTCAGCATCTGTCTTCTCTGCTGTTGCTGCATCAGCTGCTTTTTCTCTTCGGGGCCGTCAAGCATTCTTCTCTGAGGCTGTCCGTTGCGAGGGCCGTCTGCCATCTGCCTTCTCTGCTGTTGCTGCATCAGCTGTTTTTTCTCTTCGGGACCGCTGAGCATCTTTCTGGGCGCAGCCTGTCCTTCTGCAGGTCTTCTGAGAGGTCTCTGGCCGGCAGGTGCCGCAGGTGCCGCAGGTGCTTTAGACGGTGCTGCCTTTTTCTTACCGAAATGGTCATTAACCATCTTGATCACATCTTCATCAACGCTGTTCATGTGACTGGCTACTTCCACATTGTGAGCTTTGAGGAAATCTATGATCTCTTTATTTGTTACATTAAGTTCTCCGGATAATTCGGATATTCTTTTTTTTGCCATTAATTAGGACTCCTTCGTGATCTTTTCAAGGGTTAACATCTTATTTTGAAAGCTTTTCGAAAAGCCTTCATCTATGATTGCAACAGATGAGCGTTCTTCTTTACCTATTGCGTGACCAAGTTCCTCCTTTAAGCCGAAAAATACGATCGGCACGTTGTAAAATGAACATTTATCGTTAAACAGTTTCTTCGTGTTATCGGAAGCATCTTCAGCTACGATAACAAGGAAAGCCTTCCCGGTTTTTACGGCTGTTTCTGATTGAAATTCACCGCTCTGAAGTTTTCCCGCTCTTTGCATAAGTGAAAGAAGCGATAAAAGACTTTTCTTGGATTTATCATCCATTATTTTTCCATCTCCTTAACAAGGCTTTCGTAAACATCATCCGGAATCGCCGTTGAAAGTGATTTCGCCAGACCTCCGGTTTTTTTTGCCTTTTCAAGGCATGAAACAGAATCGCAGATGTAAGCTCCACGACCGTTGGCTCTGCCTGTTTTATCGATCTTGATCTCTCCCTCCGGTGTTCTTAATACACGGATCAGTTCTTTTTTTGACTTCACCGCTCCACAGCCGGTGCATTTTCTCATAGGGATTTTTTTCTCTGCCATTTTATTCTTCCTCTTCGGGAACCTCTTCTTCGCTTACTTCTATGCCTGCATCCTGAGATTCGGACTTGATGTCGATCTTATATCCTGTAAGCTTTGCTGCAAGTCTTGCATTCTGTCCTTCACGACCGATCGCAAGTGAAAGCTGATAATCCGGAACAACAACTCTTGCCTTCTTTTCATCGGGATCTACAGTTACGGAAACGACCTTTGCGGGACTCAGTGAATTTTCAATGAGAACAGCGGGATCTTCGCTCCAAACGATGATATCGATCTTTGCTCCATGAAGTTCATCAACAATAGCGTTTACTCTTGTACCGTTAACGCCTACGCATGCACCGACGGGATCAACGTTTGCGTCATTGGAGTATACGGAGATCTTTGTTCTCTGGCCCGCTTCACGTGAGATTCCCTTGATCTCAACAATTCCGTCGGCGATTTCGGTAACTTCTTCTTCAAAAAGTCTCTTTACAAGTTCGGGATGAGTTCTGGAAACCGATACTCTGGGTCCCTTGGGTGAATCCTCAACCTTTGTTACATAAAGCTTAACTCTTTCATTCTTGTAGAATTCCTCACCCTTGATCTGCTCTGTTACGGGAAGGATAGTCTCGATCTTTCCGAGACTCACGATAATATTGTAATTTCCTCTGTCGGGATCCTGGAAGCACTGGATAACACCTGTAACGATGTCGCGCTCTTTCATCGAGTAGCTGGAGAACAGAGCCTTCCTTTCCTCCTCACGGATCTTCTGTACGATGACCTGCTTTGCCTTCTGAGCAGCTTTTCTTCCGAAATCCTTGGGAGTAACCTCGATATCAACGATATCGCCTGCTTCGTAAGGTGCATTGAAGCGGATCCTTGCAGCTTCTTTCGAAATCTGCATTGTATCGTCCTCAACTTCATCAACTACCGTCATCTCTTCAAAAACACGGAAAGTTGCTGTAACGGGATCAAAATTGATCTTAATGTTATCTGTCTGCTTGAATTCATCCTTACAAGCTGTGAGAAGAGATGTTTCAATGGTTTCAAGCATTACTTCCTTTGAAATTCCCTTTTCCTTCTCGATCGCTTCCAATGCAAGGATCAATTCGTTGTTTTCTGCCGGTGCTGCCTTAGCTGCACTCTTTTTTCTGGCTGCCATTTTAATTTCCTCCTATACGTCTTTTTATTTTAGAAATGTACCGCAAGATTGATTTTTGCGATATTTGATCTGTCAATAGTGCATATGGTTTCTTTATCTGTCAGCGAAACCGTAATTGTTTTGTCATCAAAGCCCTTAAGAAAAGCATTGAATTCTTTAACGCCGTCAACAGGCTTAAACAATTTGACTTCAACTTCCTGATCGATGCTTCTCTTAAAATCCTTATCCTTCTTTAAAACTCTTCCAAGTCCGGGAGAACTTACTTCAAAAATGTAAGACTCTTCGATGAAATCCTGCTCGTCCAGAATGTCATTCATTCTTCTGCTAACTATCTCGCATTCATCCACGGTGATTCCGCCGGGCTTGTCAATGTAGACACGTAAATAATCGGTTCCGGCTTCTTTAACAAATTCCACATCCACGAGCTCAAAATTGAGTTCCTCGCATATGGGAGCCGCGATCTTTTCTGTCTTTAAAATATAATCGTCTTTTTTTGACATTGGCATCTCCTATCACACAAAAGCAAAGAGTGGATTCGCATCCACTCTTAACTAGTCATATATCGTATAAATTTATAGCATCAAACCCTTTAATTGTCAAGGGTTTCAGCCAAAAAAGTTACTTTTGAGCCGATCAGCCCAGCTGATTCTTCATGATCTCCTTAGCTTTTTCAACAGCAGAAGCGATACCTGCGGGGTTCTTTCCGCCTGCCTGGGCCATGTTGGGACGTCCGCCGCCGCCACCCTGAACGAGGGGCGCAACTTCTTTGATAAGGTTTCCCGAATGAGCTCCCTTCTTAACCGCAGAGTCGGAAGCCATGGATACGAGATTTACCTTTCCGTCTGTTTCGGAAACAACAATGACGAAAACATCAGAGTATTTTTCCTTAAGACTGTCGCAAAGAGTTCTGAGTCCGTTTGCATCTATGCCCTTTACTTCAGCAGCTACAACCTTTACACCGCCTGCCTCAAACATATCCTTTTCGATGTCTCCGAGAGAATCGTTGGCTGCCTTGCTCTTTAAGGACTCGTTTTCGGATGTGAGAGCCTTGATCTGAGCGAAGAGCTGTTCGATCTTTTCTCCCAGTCTGTCGGGTGTTGTCTTTGCAAGAGAAGCAGCTGAATAAAGCATGTTCTCAAGGTTGTTAAAGTAAGCCATTACATTGGAACCGGTTACGGCTTCAATTCTTCTTACGCCGGCAGCTATTCCGCTTTCGGAAAGGATCTTGAAGCTTCCGATCTCTCCTGTGTAAGAAACGTGAGTACCGCCGCAAAGTTCCTTTGAGAAATCTCCAACGGAAACAACTCTTACTTCCTTGCCGTACTTTTCTCCGAAAAGAGCCATAGCTCCTGTCTTCTTAGCGTCTTCTATGGACATAACATCGGTTGTAACCTTGATATTGTCTTCAATGGCGCGATTAACGATCTCTTCGGCCTTAAGAAGTTCTTCTTTTGTAACCGCACGTGAGCAGCTGAAGTCAAATCTTGTTCTTTCGCTGTCCTGATAGGATCCCTGCTGAGCTACCTGATCGCCGAGAACGATTTGCAAAGCCTTCTGAAGAAGGTGTGTGGCAGTGTGATTTCTGCAGGTCTTTGCTCTTCTTTCCTTATCAACATTAAGGACTGCCTTGCTGCCCTTCTTAATGGTGCCTTTTTCAACAAATCCAAAGTGAGCGATCCTGTTACCGGGGATCTTTGTTACTTCCGTTACTCTGAATGTACCGTCGGGTGTGTTGATAATACCTGTATCATGAAGCTGACCGCCCATTGTTGCGTAAAAAGGAGTCTTTGCAAATACAAGGCTTCCGTTTTCGCCTTCCTTGAGACAATCTGTAAGCTTTTCTTCATCTGCAACAGCAACTACAGTCTCTTCGAAGGAAAGTGAATTGTAACCTGCAAATTCGGATACAATGCTGTCATCAAGAGAATCAAAGATTGAGGAAACAGACTTCTGAGCAAAGCTCTTTCCTTCTCTTGCCTTGTTCTTCTGCTCTTCCATAGCTGTATCAAAGCCTGAGGCATCAACCTTCAGACCTTCTTCTTCGGCCATCTCTGTTGTAAGCTCAAGAGGGAAACCAAAGGTATCGTAAAGGTAGAAAGCTGTCTTTCCGTCAATGGAATTCTTCTTGTCTTCCTTTGTTTTGTCAAGGATCTTCTTGAACTCTTTCATTCCGTTTTCAAGAGTGCTTTCAAAACGGGTGATCTCTTTTTCAAATTCATCAAGTATAAAGCTTCTGTTCTTAACAAGCAAAGGATAACTTTCGGTGTAAACCTCATCGATGTAAACCGAAGCAATGTTTAAAAGATCCTGTTTTGCAAGGCCCAGCTTTCTTCCATGTCTTACCGCACGACGGATCAGTCTTCTGAGGACATATCCCGCTCCTGCATTGGAAGGTGTCAGCTTTGCTTCATCACCGATCAGCATTACGCTTGTTCTGGTGTGATCGGCAAGAATTCTCATGGATTTTGAGAATTCATCGTCAGCATCGTATTTCTTTCCTGATTTCTTTTCAATATAAGAAATAGCAGATGCGAAAAGATCTGTCTTATAAACATCTTTGGTTCCGTTAAGGAATGCAAGGTTTCTTTCAAGTCCCCAGCCTGTATCTACATTCTTTTTAGCGAGAGTCGTGAGTTTTCCGTCTTTATGCTTTTCATACTGCATGAAAACATCGTTTCCGAGTTCTGTGTACTTACCGCAATGACAACCGGGTCCACAATCGGGTCCGCAATCGGGAACATCCGCAACATAGAACATTTCACTGTCGGGTCCGCAAGGGCCGAATTCAAGTCCCCACCAGTTGTCTTCGGCAGGAAGATAATAAATGTTCTCTTTCTTAAAGCCGGATGCTATTCTGCACTGTGCTCCCTCTTCATCTCTGGGTGCATTCTCATCTCCCGCAAAAACAGTAGCGGCAAGGTGATCGGCATCAAATCCGAAAACCTGTGTGAGAAGCTCATAGCTCCATTTACATCTGTCTTCCTTAAAATAATCTCCGAGACTCCAGCTTCCCATCATCTCAAAGAATGTAACGTGACTCTTATCACCTACGGAATCGATGTCGTTGGTACGTACACAACCCTGAACATTGCAAAGTCTTGTTCCGAGAGGATGCTTTTCTCCGAGGAGATAAGGCATAAGAGGCTGCATTCCCGCTACATTAAAAAGAACTCCCGTAGAACCGTCGGAAACAAGTGAAACCGCTCCGCAATTCACATGTCCTCTTTCCTCGTAAAATTTTATCCATGCTTTTCTCAATTCATTTGAACTAAACTGTTTCATATATGACTCTCCTAAAATGATTATCTGCAAAAAACTTTTTAGATTATAGAACAAAAAAGAATACTTTTCAACCGAATATTCTTTTGAAGATAAAAAAAACAAAGAATCCATGAATGGTTCTTTGTCATTTGGGTTGGGCTGTTAAATTAACAGTGAATAGCCCGTATCGGAATCGAACCGGTGATTTCGCCGTGAGAGGGCGACGTCTTAGCCTCTTGACCAACGAGCCTTGTGCCATTAAATATACACTACGAAATGAAAAAAAGCAAGTATAACTTCAAGCTTTTTTAAGGTAATTTTTCAGAATATTCACCCCATATCAAACAAATCCATAAGACTTATCTGATCAGATTCTGGAATTTCACCCAGAAGTCCCAATCTCGCCATTGTATCAACAGCACTTTGAGGAGCTTTTGTTCTCTCCTTGAAATTTTCCTTGGAAGTAAAAGGTCCGCCCTTGCAGCCTTCAAACATCAAGTCGGAGGCCTTTTCTCCGAGGCCTTGTATCGAATCAAAGGAAGGCATTACCTTCCCATCAATCACCTGAAAGGCATGCGCCTTGGCTCTGAAAATATCTATGGGCATGAATTCGTACCCACGGGCATACATTTCCAAGACACTCTTCATGTTCATGTAAGTCGTTTCATCCTTGGCCTTTGCGGTGTGATTGTCGATGGCAGCTTTGATCTCGTTCATATTCTTAATAAGCTTTTCTTTACCGAGACACATAAGCTCATAATCGAAAGCGGCTGCACGAATGCCGAAATAGGCCGCATAGTATTCCAAGGGATGATAAACTTTAAACCAGGCCACACGGAAAGCCATCATGATGTAAGCCGCAGCATGTGCCTTAGGGAACATGTACTGGATCTTTTTACAGGACCAGATGTACCAGTCGGGCACATCGTGTTCCTTCATCTCCGCTTCCCATTCTTCTGTAAGTCCTCTTCCCTTTCGAACGCTCTCCATGATCTTAAAAGCATGTCCGGGTTCAAGTCCTTTGTTTATGAGATAAAGCATGATATCGTCACGGGTACAGATAGCCTGCTTCAGATTACACGTACCGTTGGCAATGAGCACCTGAGCATTGTTGGCGTAAACGTCGGTACCATGTGAAAGTCCGGAGATTCGTACCATGTCCGAGAAGCAGTCGGGCTTTGTTTCACGCAACATGTTCATGGCGTTATCGGTACCGAGTTCGGGAAGTCCCAGAGATCCCATGTCGATACCGTTAAGATCTGCGGGTGTGATACCAAGTGCTTCAGTTCCATGGAAAAGAGAAATTACCTTTTGATCGTCCATGGGAATGGTTTTTGCATCTATGCCCGTCAATTCTTCAAGACGTTTGATCATCGTCGGATCATCGTGTCCGAGAATATCAAGCTTCAGCAGGTTGTGATCGATTGAGTGATATTCAAAGTGAGTAGTGACAATGTTGGTTGTCATATCATTTGCCGGATGCTGTACAGGCGTGAAAGTGTCGATGTCTTCTCCCACGGGAAGTACAACGATACCTCCGGGATGCTGACCTGTGGCACGTCGAACACCTACGCATCCCGATGAAACTCTTTCAAGCTCCGCTTTTCTGTGAGTGAGTCCATGCTCCTCATCATATTTCAATGCGTATCCGTAAGCTGTTTTCTCAGCCACTGTACCCACGGTACCGGCCTTGAATGTCTGGCCTTTTCCGAAGATAACTTCCGTATAGTCATGGGCCTTGGATTGATATTCACCCGAAAAGTTAAGGTCAATATCAGGCTCCTTGTCACAGTTAAATCCAAGGAATGTTTCGAAAGGAATGTCGCACCCGTCTTTTACCAGTTTCTCTCCGCACACGGGACAGATCTTGTCAGGCATATCAAATCCGCAGATTGCCTCTCTTTGATACTTCTTTACATCTTCGGAATCAAAGTCCGAATAATGACATTTCTTGCAATAATAATGAGCGGGCAAAGGATTGATCTCGGTAATTCCCGCCATTGTGGCAACAAACGAAGAACCTACGGAACCACGGGAACCAACGAGATAACCGTCCTCATTGGATTTCCAAACCAGCTTCTGGGCAATGATGTACATAACCGAATAACCGTTTTTGATAATGGAAGTCAATTCTTTTTCAAGTCTCGTTTCCACCTGAACCGGTAATTTTTCACCGTACATGGAATGAGCCTTGTCATGACAGATCTTTGTAAGCATCTCTTCCGAATGTTCGATAATCGGAGGACATTTATCCGGACGAACAGGCTCGATCTTTTCCACCATATCGTAGATCTTCATTGGATTGTCTATAACAACTTCCTTGCACTTCTTAAGTCCCAGATAGTCAAATTCCGCCAGCATCTCTTCTGTGGTCCTGAAGTACAAAGGCGGCTGGTTTTCAGCGTCCTTGTATCCTTTGGCATATGTTATCAGTCTCCTGTAAACTTCATCCTCAGGATTTAAGAAATGACAGTCGCATGTAGCGCATACAGGTTTGTTGTAGATCTCCCCCAGTTTTACTATGCGTTCGTTTAATGCCTTAAGGTCCTCATCCGATGTAATTCCCGGGAATTTGTCATCCTCGATCAGGAATCTGTTGTTCCCCAAAGGCTGGATCTCAAAATAGTCATAGAATTCGCAAAGGCTGTCGATCTCATCCTGTGCTGCGTCTTCCAAAACAGCTCTGAAGAGTTCTCCCGCTTCGCAGGCCGATCCGATGATCAGTCCTTCTCTGTGGCTTTCAAGCATACTCTTCGGGATCTTGGGAAAACGCTTAAAGTAGGTAAGATGACTTTGAGAGATCATCTTATAAAGATTGATCCTTCCTGTCTCGTTCTTAATGAGAACTATACAATGAAAAGGATGCATGCTGCGAATGGCCTCAGCGGAAGGCTTAAGGTTCTCCGTTGCATCCGAAAGCTTTGAATAGCCTTTTTTCTTCATCATTTCACAGAGCTTTTGATAGATGAGAGCCGTGCATTCGGCATCATCCACCGCTCTGTGGTGATTTTCCAAAGACACGCCCAATTCATTGGCAACCGTATCCAGCTTGTAATTCTTGAGGTCAGAGATCAGGCCTCTCGAAAAAGGAACGGTGTCTACTATTGTGGGTTTCCAATCTATGCCCTGTTCTTTTGCAAAACGTTTGATAAATCCTGTATCAAAAGGAGCATTGTGGGCCACAATGACCGCATCTCCGCAGAAATCCAGGAAATTCTTTAATTCTTCTTCGATCGTCTTTGCATCCTTTACCATATCATCGGTGATGTGGGTGAGTGCAATGATATCCGATGGCAGAGGTACTTCGGGGTTGATGAAGACAGAGTATCTGTCCACGATCTCGTTGTTCCTAAGTTTAACCGCTCCGATCTCTATGATCTTATCCTTGTTCTTGGAAACACCTGTTGTCTCTATATCGAAAACAACACTTTCCGCATCGAAATCCTGGCCTTTGTCATCTGTGATGATCTTTTTCATATCATCCACGAGATAGATCTCGCACCCGTAAAGGATCTTGAAATTCTTTGCTTTTTCAGCAATTTCGGGATTCTTGTTTTTAAGAAGCTTGTCCCTGAAGTAATGGAAAGCGACTGTGTAGCCCTGAACGACTCCGTGATCCGTGATGGCAACTCCGGGATGTCCGAAATCAAAAGCAGTCTGTATCAAAACACCGGGATCTATGACAGCATCCATGTCGCTGAAGGTTGTATGAGCATGAAGCTCCACTCGTTTTTCCGGAGCTTCATCTTTTCTTTTCTTAAGAAAATCAGGAATGGTTTTAATTCCAACGATGTCTGCCATTTCCAATTCTCTGTCAAAGGTGTCGTATCTGGGAAATGCCTTCATCTTGATGCATTTTCCCTTGGCAATGTATTTAAAGAGTTCATCCTTATCTTCAACAAGAGGGAAAAGCTTTGCATATACGGAATCGGTCATATCGGTAAATGAAAACTTTACGATATAACGATCTCCCTTCTTTGTAAGCTTGGGTTCCTCAACATTTATGATCTTACCGAATACAACAGCTTCGGAATGACCGTCCTGAATTTCCGAAAGGGGAGTAACTTTTTCATCTTCGGAATCGAAAAGTCGGCCGTAAAACAGATCCGGATCCTCTTCCAATTTCTTTTTAAGAAACTTTGAACGTGCCTTAAAATCAGATTCTTTAGCAACAAATTTACTCTTTCCCGCATCCTTATCGGCAGTTTTCTTTTCATCCTTTGAAGACTTTGCTTCGTCAGGCTTTTCAAGCTTTTCACCTCTTGCGACAGCCTCTTCCAATGCCTTGTCTTCCCTGCCCTCATTGGGATCGATGATGCCCTGCTCGGTAATTCTTTTTAAAGGCTTTTTTTCAGTTTTATCTTCGGCATTAAAATAGTAGATCTCTTCAGGAAGATCCTTTTCTACATGTTTTTCTTCAGTCCATCTGAATACAATGTTCACATTAAAACCGTACCTCTCCGAAAATACATTCGTGAGGAAGTTTCTGATGTTTTCGGAAACCATACGGTTAATAAAAGAGTCCTCGGATTCGATCACCATGGTGTAATCTCCGCCTTCGCTCTTTTCAAAGAAGATCTTGGCGTTATCGATGAAGATGTTGTTCATTTTGGAAATAGAATTAAGTTCATCCAAAAGAGCAGACTTCGCCATGTCCCAAAGAGTCTCGGGGTTATACAATGAAGAAAGAGCGTAGTTCACCTCTAAAGTCACCTGATTGCCGGACTTTAAAAAGAATTGGGTATCCAGGGCTTCTTCCATATTTTTAATATCTTTATATTCGATTAAATGAGAGGAATTCAGAAAAATGGTAACTTTCGCTTTTCCTTTACTCATGCGGACTTTTTCCACATCCACATCATTAAAGGCACGTTCGGTTCCTTTTTTCACTTCCAGTCCCGTGAATACTTCAAATAAGTTCATTCAATTCCCTTAAGAGCTCGGGCAAAAGCTCTTCTTCCTTACACTTCTTAATGATCTCACCCTTTTTAAAGATCATGCCTGCGCCTTTTGCTCCGGCAATTCCCAGATCCGCTTCTTTAGCTTCTCCGGGTCCGTTTACAATGCATCCCATAACCGCTATCTTAAGATTCAAAGGATAATCCTTCACCGCTTCGTTTACCTTTTCGGCTAAAGCGATAAGATCGATCTGCGTTCTGCCGCATGTCGGACAGGAAACCACTTCGATCCCACCTTTTTTAAGTCCCAAGGTCTTTAGGATTTCCTTCCCTGCATATATCTCCTCGACGGGATCTGCAGTCAGAGAAACTCTGATGGTGTCGCCTATGCCCTGATTTAAGATAAGGGCAAGTCCGGTTGACGATTTTATAAGCCCTCTTTTAAGCGTTCCCGCTTCGGTAATACCCACATGCAAAGGATGTCTTGTCTTATCCTTGATCAGCTCATGAGCTTTTACACACATTAAAACATCCGATGATTTAATGCTGATAACCAGGTTATCATACCCCATGTCTTCAATAATTGCAGCCTCTCTTAAAGCGCTTTCCGTCAAGCCTTCGGCAGTTACTCCGCCGTATTTCTCAAGAAACTCTTTTTCAAGAGAACCTGAATTTACTCCGACTCTGATGGGAATATTTCTTTCTCGGGCACAATTAACAACTTCTCTCACACGATCAACCGATCCGATGTTTCCGGGATTGATCCTGATCTTATCTGCGCCGTTTTCCATAGCCATGATCGCAAGACGGTAATCAAAATGTATGTCTGCAACAAGAGGTATAGAGATCTGTTTTTTAATCTCCGAAAATGCCAATGCCGCTTCCTTTGTGGGAACAGCAGAACGGACGATCTCACAGCCGGCCTTTTCCAGTTCTTTGATCTGTGCCACCGTTGCAGCCACATCTTCTGTTTTTGTGTTGGTCATGGATTGAATGGCAATGGGATTGTTTCCGCCTATCGTCACATTTCCGATCTTCACTTCATCAGTCAACATACGCATAACTTTATCTTCCTATCAATCTTGAAATATCATTAAAGAAAACAAATACCATAAGGAGCATCAAAAGTATAAAGCCGGCCAGATTTACTATGCCTTCCACTTTGCGGTTCAAAGGCTTACGTGCAATGGCTTCCACCACAAGGAAAAGGAATTTTCCTCCGTCTAAAGCAGGTATCGGAAGAAGATTCATTACTCCGAGATTCGCTGATAAAAGGATTGAAATGTACATCATCTGCAAAACTACATCCAAAGCACTGCCGACAGCCTTTGTTTCTTCGTAGGAATCTCCTATCATATCAACGATTGCAACAGCACCACCCACATCATCTTTTGAAAGTTGACCTGAGATCAAAAGCCCAAGATTTTTTACGGTGGTAACTATCCAGTACTTAACTTCGACAAAGCTGTACTTGACCACTTCAAAAGCATTGGCTTTTACACGATACAAATTGTAATCAAAGCCAAGTGAATAATTTTCGGATGCAAACTTAGGAGTAATCTCCGCAGTGATCAACTGACGGTTTCTGTCCACAACCATTGTAACCTTTTCTTCGGTTAAAGGATTATTTGTAAAGTATTGATTAAGTTCTTTTCCGGAAGAGATCGTCTGACCGTTTACCTGCACAATGATATCTCCGGCTTTGATCCCTGCTTCTTCCATCGGGTAGCCGGGTTCGATCCTTTCAATTGCGGCGGGTGCATCCGTGCTGTTGTAGGTAAAGCCCAAAAGATACTTCTTGAACATTACCGGATTAACAACAGTCTCGTATTTCTCTCCGTCTCTTTCATATGTTATCGAAACAGCTTCCGATGAGATCCCTTCATAGAAGAAATAAGAATCAACTTCACGACCGATGGAAACATGCTTACCGTTGATCTCTTTGATCATGTCTCCCTTTTTAAGTCCGGCAGCATCAGCTGCCGAATTTTTTGTAACAGCTGTGATCTCCGCAGGGTCAAAACCTGCAAACCCAGTAACAAAAAGAGCGAGAACAAATGCCAGAATGAAATTAAAGAAAGGCCCGGCAAGAATTACAGCCATCCTTTGCCAAACACTTTTGGAATAAAAAGTTCCTTCGGTAATTGTTTTTTCATCATCAAGATCGTCTTCTCCGAGCATCTGACATGCTCCGCCGAAAGGGAGGAGTTTTAGCGAATACTTTGTTCCGCCGAATTCCTTTCCGATTATTGTAGGTCCGAGACCAACCGAAAATTCGACCACTTTGATGCCATTTTTCTTTGCAAGGAGCAAATGGCCCAGTTCATGGAAAATAATGATCAAAGAAAAGATTAAAAGAGCAATAACAATTTTCATAAGATTTAAGTTCTCCTTTAGCGAGTAGAAAAGCCTGAAAGATCATGCTTCAAGTTGTTTTCAAGTTCAAGGATTTCGGAAAGTGACGGATTTGCGATCAACTTGTGCTTAGCCATTGCATTTGCGATCATATCCGTAATATCAAGATAGCCGATACTACCCTTCAAAAATTTGTCCACGGCGATCTCATTCACCGCATTGTATACGGTAGGAAGGCTGCCTCCGGTCTTAATGGCTTCATAGGCCAGAGATAAAGCAGGAAAATTTTCGTTATCCGGTTTATCGATCACTATGGAAGAAATGGTGCTGAAATCCAGTCTCCGGGCAGTTCTTTCCCTTCTTTCGGGATAATATAAAGCATATTGTATGGGAAGTTTCATATCCGGAACACCCATCTGAGCAATAACAGCTCCGTCCGTGAACTCGATCATGGAATGAATGATACTTTGAGGCTGGATCACCACTTCAATATCATCGGGATCCATATCAAAAAGCCATTTTGCTTCCATAACTTCCAATCCCTTATTTACCATTGTAGACGAATCGATGGTTATTTTTCTCCCCATAGACCAATTCGGATGTTTAAGAGCATCTTCAGGCCTGATGTCGGCAAGTTCGCTTTTCTTTTTCCCCCTGAAAGGTCCGCCGGAAGCTGTAAGAAGGATCTTGGCCGGTCTGTTTCCCTGCGCTCCCTGTAAACATTGAAAAATAGCGGAATGCTCAGAATCAACGGGCAGGATCTTTACATTCTTCTCTTTCGCGAGCGGCATGATCAAATGTCCCGCTGTTACAAGAGTTTCTTTGTTTGCAAGAGCAATGTCCTTTCCTGCTTTGATCGCTTCAACTGTCGGTCTGATGCCGATCATTCCCACAAAAGCCGTAACCACAATATCAGTCTCATCCATGCAGGCACAGGCGATCAGTCCTTCCATTCCGAATGAAACTTCACATTTGATCCCTTCATTCTTAAGTCTTTCGGAAAGCTCCCGAGCATTATCTTCCGTATAAACACAAACCAAAGAAGGTTCGAATTCCAAAATCTGTTTGTAAAGCAATTCGATATTTGAATTAACGGCAAGTGAAGAAACCTTGATATCTCCGTTCTGTCTTACCACATCGAGTGTCTGAGTTCCTATTGAACCTGTGGAACCCAGGATTGAAATGTTTTTCATATAGTCAATTCCTCGTTAAGCAAAGCGGCTCATCACATTCTATATGCCCGAATGTACACGAACCGCTGTTAGTTACGGATATAAAGTATTTTATTTGATAAAAAGCTTGGCCAGATAATAAACCAAAGGGGCAACAAAGATGATACTGTCAAATCTGTCCATGATACCGCCGTGTCCGGGGATCAGTCTTCCGTAATCTTTGATCTGAAAGTTTCTCTTAAATGCAGAAGCAGCCAGATCTCCCGCTTGCGAGATCACAGCGCCGACACCGCAGATCACTATCAATCCCGCATAATCTATCAGATGAATGTCAAAGCAAAGATCAAGGATCAATTTGTAAATGACTCCGATCAATATGCTTGATGCAATTCCGCCGATACATCCCTCGATGGATTTTTTAGGGGAAAGCTTGGGGAAAGCCTTATGTTTACCGATAGCAATCCCTGTGAGGTAGGCTCCGGAATCGGAGATCCATGAACAGATAAAGATCAGCCAAACCAAAAGGGCTCCGTTTTCAACATCCATTCTCGTTTGATAAATGTAAGAAAGCCCCAGTCCCACATAGATGAGGCCGGAAAATGCCATCAAAACCTGATCTGCGGAATACTTGGGATACCATATGACCATGCAGGCGAATAAAACAATAAGAAACACCATAAACAACGGTGCCAAAAAATCCGGTCTCTCAAAGTAAACCGAAGCGTAAAGAACACCCAACGCAATGTATGAGATCACTGCAATGATCGACTTATGGACCTTTGCCACTCTCATGAACTCCATCATGCCTATGGCTGAGATCAATAAATTAACACCAAAAAGAGCCCAGCCACCGGGAATTATAGTTGCAAATGCAATAATCGTGAGGATTGCTCCGCTTCTGACTCTTACAAACAATGTTCTGCGTTTTTCTTTTTTCTCGTCATTGTAATTGTCGGACATTACTGTTTAACCCCTCCGTATCTGCGATCTCTTTGGCTGTAGCATTTGATCGCTTCAGCCAGATCTTTTTTCCCGAAATCAGGTAAAAGCACATCGGTGAAATAAAATTCCGCATAGGCCAACTGCCACAGAAGGAAGTTGGAAAGTCTCTGCTCACCGCTGGTTCTTATCAAAAGATCCGGTGCAGGGATCCCTGCCGTATCCAAATAATTTTCAAACAGATCTTTTGTAATGTCTGAAGGGTCCAATTCCCCTTCTTTAACTTTTTCCGATATCTTTTTAGCCGCTCTTACGATCTCATCCTGACCGCCGTAATTAATTGCTATCTGAAGTTTAAGGCCCGTATAATTTTTGGAAGCCTCTTCCGTCTCGATGATCTTATCGACAATATCCTTGGAAAGTCCGCTTCTGTCACCGATCACGCGGATCTTCATATTATTCTTTTTTGCATTGTTCAGGCTGTCACTCAGATAATCTCTTAAGAGATTCATGATCATATTGACTTCGTCGGCAGGCCTTGACCAGTTCTCTGTTGAAAATGCATATAATGTAAGGTACTCTACTCCGGCATTATAGGCTTCTTCACAGATTTTTTCCACTGCCTTTGCTCCCGCCTTGTGTCCGGCCGTCCTCGGTAAACCTCTCTTCTTTGCCCATCTTCCATTTCCGTCGAGTATAATGGCAATATGCCTCGGAACTGATGTATTTAAAAGCTTTTCGGCCATATTATTCTTCCCTTTTCTTTTAAATTTTACAAGAAAAAACCCACCTGTTCATTATAGGACAAGTGGGATTCTTTTACAACTAAATAAATCGCAAAATTTATACAGTCATTATTTCTTTTTCTTTGGCTTCACACATCTTGTCGATCTCAGCAATACGCTTATCGGTTGCCTTCTGGATCTCATCCTCGATGGTCTTTTCTTCATCCTCTGAGATCTCGGAATTCTTACCCAGCTTCTTGATCACATCCATCGCATCACGACGAATGTTTCTGACAGCGACTTTTGCATTCTCGGCATTTTTCTTAATGTCCTTAACAAGAGCTTTTCTGCGCTCCTCAGTAAGTTCGGGGAAAACAAGTCTGATGATCTTGCCGTCATTATTGGGAGTGATGCCCAGCTCAGAAGCAAGAATGGCTTTTTCAATCTCTTTGATCATCTTTGATTCCCAAGGCTGGATCTGAATGATCCTCGCTTCGGGGACGGAAACGTTTGCAACTCCCTGGATGGAAGTGGGTGTTCCGTAGTAGTCAACCTTGATCTTATCAAGGAGATGGGGATTTGCACGTCCTGCTCTGATGGAAGCAAAATCTTCCGAAAGAACAGAAATAGTCTTTTCCATTTTTTCATCAAAAGGCTTAATCTTATCGTTCATAATATTCTCCATTCGTTCAATCTGCAGTAATTACTGTTCCGCTCGCTTTACCTGTTGCTGCGTTTACGATACCGTCTTTTTCCAAAAGCGAGAATATGAAAAGAGGCATTTTGTTCTCAAGGCAAAGTACAGCAGCAGTCATGTCAATAACGCCCAATTTATTATCGATTATGGTATTGATAGACATTTTGTCAAACTTCTTTGCATTGGGATTGGTGTTGGGATCGCTGTCATAGACACCGTCCACTGCCTTAGCCATAAGGATCATATCGCAATTAAGTTCGATCGCACGAAGCGATGTAGCTGAATCCGTTGAAAAATAAGGATGTCCGGTACCGCCCGCAAGGAAAACCACTTTACCGTTTTCAAGATCCTCTACGGCACTGTCCTTGGAAAAAAGTTTAGTCATACTGCCACAGGAGAAAGGTGTATATATGCTTGTTCCCAAACCGAGAAAGCGGAAAATGTCACTTACATAAATGCAATTCATTACAGTTGCAAGCATACCGATCTGATCTGCTTTTACTCTGTCGATGGTCTCGCTTTTTCTACCGCGCCAGAAATTTCCGCCGCCTATAACGATAGCCACCTGAATTCCGTCTTCAATAAGTTTTTTAACCTGCTTGCCTACCATGATGCAGGTTTCTTCGTCAAAACCTGTCTTTTTGTCTCCGGCAAGCGCTTCCCCGCTGAGTTTTAATAATATTCTTTTGTATTTAGCCATTTGAAATCTATCCTGTCTTATTCAAAAATTGAGTCTACGTCCAGTTCTGCATAAGAAAGTGAGCAGAAACCGTCGAGAACGGCGCCGTTGTTCATCTGAACAGACTTAGCCTTAATGTTGCCTTTGATAATGGCAGTTGAGTCAAGAACAACAGGTCCGTTAACATCAACTTCACCCTTAACAGCTCCGGCAAAAACTGCGGAAGATGCGGTGACGTCTCCGATAACAATGGTTCCCTGACTGATCTTTACACAGCCTTCACATGTAATGGAACCGTCAAGTCTGTCTGTGTTGACAAAAACTTCCGATGCCATTGAATTTCCTGTAACCTTACCGGAAATTGTAAGTTTGCCGAGGCATTCGATGTCACCGTTGATCGTACCCATTACATCAAGTGAGCAGTCGGAAATAATAGAGCCGTTGATAGTAGTGCCCTTTGTAATGAGAGTTGTCTGTGTCTCATCGGTAGCTCCGGATTCTTTAGCTTCTTTAGCTCGTCTCTCGGCTACATCGGGAACAGGTCTTGTGCTCTCTGCCTTATCGTTCTTTTTCTTCTTTTCATCCTTAGGCTTTTCTTCTTCGGAATCCTCTAAGATGGACTCAAGGAGTTCAGTGTCGATATCGGCTGCATCAACTTCTTCATCCTGAACATCAAAAAGATTGTTATCGGATACCTCGTTGTTTTCGTTGCCAAGCTGGTTCTTTGCATCATTAAATAAGCCCATAGATACCTCCCGTTTTTTTATGGTATGATGGTTAAATAAAAGTCTCAGAATGGATCTTCATTTGTTCACATTCCCAAAAAACTTTCCTTTTTTTCATCAATATATAGTATCATAGCACATTATGATTCATTTGCAAACAAAAAATTTAACGGGCGAGAATAATCTCGCCCGTTATTAAATCATGAATTAATTTTTATTTGAATGCATCCGCAGCAACAGTAACATTCAATGTTCTGTCATTGCCTTCGGGAGCTTTGGGTTCTTTATCGAAGTCAGGATTCTCCTGCTTTGCCTTGCGATACTTGAAGAACTCCGTAGCGACCTGAGGGAACAATGCATAAGAAAGAACATCTTCATCCTGCTGGATCCACTCCTTACACTCTTCACGGAACTTGTCGAGCTGAGGAGGAATGAGATCTGCGGGACGACATGTGATGGGTTCTGCATCTCCGATAGCCTTCTTCTGAACCTCTTTATTAAAAGGCTTTACAGTCTTACCGAACTCGCCTGCAAGGATCTTCTTTGATTCCTTGGTGATCATCTTATAACGTTCTCCGGAAAGAACATTAAGTACTGCCTGAGTACCTACGATCTGTGAAGAAGGTGTTACAAGAGGCGGCTCACCGAAATCCTTTCTTACATTGGGGATCTCTTTAAGAACTGCTTCGTACTTGTCCTCGGCATGAGCTTCTTTAAGCTGTGAAACGAGGTTTGAAAGCATTCCGCCGGGAACCTGGTAAAGCAGTGTTTTAATGTTAACACCCAGAACCTTGGGATTAAGAAGTCCGCTCTTAAGTACTTCTTCTCTGTAAGGTCTGAAGTAATCAGCTATCTCAGCAAGAAGATTCTGATCGTAACCTGTATCATAGGGAGTACCCCTGAAGGTCTCAACCATAACTTCTGTAGCGGGCTGAGCTGTACCCATTGAAAGAGGGCTCATTGCGCAGTCGATAACATCGGCACCTGCTTCTACGGCCTTAAGATAAGTCATCGAAGCAACACCTGAAGTGTAGTGAGTGTGCATCTGCAACGGGATCTTGGAACCGTTCTTGAGAGCGGTAACAAGCTCTGTTGCGGCATAAGGAACAAGAAGTCCTGCCATGTCCTTGATACAAATGGAATCTGCTCCCAGCTCTTCTACTGACTTTGCCATCTTTTCCCAATACTCAAGGGTGTATGCTTCGCCAAGTGTATATGAAAGAGCGATCTGTGCATGAGCACCTTCCTTCTTGGCTGCCTTTACAGCTGTTTCAAGGTTACGAAGATCGTTAAAGCAGTCAAAGATCCTGATGATGTCAATACCGTTTGCAACAGATTTCTGAACGAAATATTCTACAACGTCATCCGAATAATGATTGTATCCGAGAATGTTCTGTCCACGGAAAAGCATCTGGAGCTTCGAATGAGGAAGTCCTTTTCTGAGAGCTCTGAGTCTCTCCCAGGGATCTTCCTTAAGGAATCTGAGACAAGCATCAAATGTCGCACCGCCCCAGCATTCGATGGAGTGATAACCGACTTTGTCCATCTTGTCCAAAATAGGAAGCATTTCGGAAGTGGGCATTCTGGTAGCGATCAGGGACTGATGAGCGTCACGAAGTATTGTTTCGGTAATACCGATAGGTTTCTTTTTAATATCAGCCATAATTTTATACCCTTTCTATTGATCAAACTCCGAAGATAGCCATAAATACGCCTGCTGCAACCGCTGTTCCGATAACACCGGCAACATTGGGTCCCATAGCGTGCATGAGAAGGAAGTTTGTGGGATCCTCCTGTGCACCGACTTTCTGAGAAACTCTGGCTGCCATAGGAACTGCAGAAACACCTGCGGAACCGATCAAAGGATTTATCTTACCATGTGTAATCTTGCACATGAGTTTTCCGAGAAGAATACCGCCTGTAGTACCGAAAGCAAATGCAATAAGTCCGAGTACAACGATCTTGATCGTTGTCCACTGAAGGAAGTTCTCGGCACTTGTGGAAGCACCTACTGATGTACCGAGCATGATAACTACGATGTACATAAGTGCATTCTGTGCTGTTTCGGAAAGCTGCTTTGTAACTCCGCACTCCTTGAAAAGGTTACCCAGCATGAGCATACCTACAAGAGGAGCTGTGGAAGGAAGCAGGAAGCAAACTACAATAGTAACGATGATCGGGAAAAGGATCTTCTCAAGTTTAGAAACGGGACGAAGCTGCTCCATCTTGATCATTCTTTCCTTTTTCGTTGTAAGAGCTTTCATAATAGGAGGCTGAATGATGGGAACAAGTGACATGTAGCTGTAAGCAGCTACCGCGATGGGTCCCATAAGTTCAGTCTGACCGAGCTTACCTGCAAGGAAAATGGATGTAGGGCCGTCAGCTCCGCCGATAATGGAAATAGCTGCAGCTGCTTCTCCGTTAAAGCCAAAAAGGATAGCAAGGAGATAAGCAACAAAGATACCGAGCTGAGCTGCCGCTCCGAGAAGGAAGCTCTTGGGATTTGCGATCAGAGGGCCGAAGTCTGTGGAAGCACCTACACCAAGGAAGATCAGTGAAGGGAAGATCGACCACTCGTCAAGTTTGAAGAAGTAATAAAGTAAACCGCCTGCGGATTCAATACCTGTGTTGGGATCAACCGAAGGTGCCGCCATAATAGACGGATAAATGTTAACAAGAAGCATACCGAATGCGATCGGTACGAGAAGTAAGGGCTCAAATTTCCACTTAATACCAAGATATAAGAAAACCAGAGCCACAAGGATCATGACATAATTGCCCCAATAAAGGTTGGCAAATCCTGTCTGCTCCCATAAGTTCAATAAGGTCTCACCAATATTCATGAAGATTACCCCTTTTCTTAGTTAAGTGTAACGATTACAGTGCCTGCTTCTACCTGGTCGTTAACCTGGCAATTGATGGAAGCGATCGTTCCGTCCTGAGGAGCGGTGAGTTCATTTTCCATTTTCATTGCTTCGAATGTAAGAATAACCTGTCCTTTTGTAACCTTTGTTCCTGCTGATAAATTGATTGCAGTGATCTTTCCGGGCATAGGCATAGAGATTGCTACGGATCCCTGTGCTCCTGCGGGAGCTGCTGCCTTGGGAGCTGCTGCGGGTGCTGCAGCCTGTGCTACGTTCTGTCCGTTTCCTTCTTCAACGGTTACGGCATATTTATTTCCGTTGATCGTAATAGTATAGTTCTTCATTTGATTATTCCTCCATAATATGATCTTAGTTGTGATGGGGTGAAATTCGTTGAGCCTTTGTATGTTCTTCTCGTCAAAAGGTAACAGCGGCGCAGCCGCTTGTCTATCATGTATAATGACCGCTCTGACAAGCGCGCTTGTCGAGGCGGTTATTATACATGATTGTCATACGATCTTCGATCGTATGCCTTTTGACGAGATCTATGAATCAAAAGTTCAGAGTATAATCCCCATTAAGAAATCTTCTTTACAGAACGGACTACAATGCCGTCTTTAAAGAAATTACCGCGGGATTCCTCATACTCGCTGATGGCTGCGGTAATAATGGCAACAAGCTCAAAATTATCGATATTGAGCTCATTTCCGCTTTGCTGTGTTGCAACTGCGGGAGCATTGTTAACAGCCTTCTTTTCATTGCTCTTATCTAACTTTCCGATATATTTGAAAAGTGAGATGATGAAGCTGATGAAGATCAAAGCTGCAAACACAATGCACAAGCCGACAATTGTGTTGACACCGGCATCGGCAAGAGGAGTTTTAACGCCTTCCCACCATGTCGAAGCTGCAAATACTTCTGTCATATCTACGTGCCTCCTGTTATATTCTTTTACGGATTTTAAACGGAAATAAATATTAGTTCCTATGGAAAACCCGATTTTCTCGCAATTATAATAATATCACAAGGGCATTCAAAATACAAGCAACAAATAATAATAACTCGATAAAAAAACTATATTATTGTTAATGTGCAAACGAGACATCAAGTCGCAAAAAAAGCCCACGGAAAAACCGTGGGCCTGATAAACCTATTCAAAACTTTCAAGTTTCAATGCTTTGGAAATGTTATCGGATCTGAAACCTTTTCTGTAAAACTTCGCGGCAAGTTTCTGTCTGTCTTTATATTCAAGTGCCGCTATTTTTTCAGGTGTCATATTAAGTTTCTTGAGTAACAGAACGATCGTTTTCATTTCCGGATCTGTTCCGTCATCATTTTCATCATCTTCCGAATAAACTTCTTCTATGGCGTTTTCGGCAACTTCATCAGGTATCTCACGTCTTTTGAGCAAAAACCTGATCTCCGCTCTGCTCTTTGTCATTCTGTTGTTTCTGACAAGGCTTTCTGCAAGGGCTTCATCGTTCAGGTAATGAAATGAATCCAAAAATTCAATGACCTTTCCGATGATCGCCGAATTGTAACCGTCATCCTCCAGTTTCTTTTCAAGAGCTCTTCTTGAGTAGCTTTTCTTAACAAGAAGATTCATTGCTCTCTTCTTTCCGTAGGAAGTCATTTCAGATGTAAGCTTTTCAAAGTCTTCATCCGCCATTTCGGCCGCATCGCCTTTGTACATGCCTTTGTATACAGTCAAAAACGATTCGTCCTCAAATACGATCATGCTTTTAGCTTTGGAAAACTCTTTGATTTCGGAAATCCTGTGCATATGCTTACTTCTCTTCAGCTTCAGTTACTATCTCGGGAAGAGGCGCAAATCCGTACTTTTCACGAACCTGATTTTCAACGGTTCTGAGAACGTCAGGTCTCTCTTCGAAGTAAGCCTTGGCATTTTCTCTGCCCTGACCTATCTTCTCGTCATTGTAAGAGAACCATGCACCACTCTTGTTGACAATGTTTTCATCGGTGGCGAGGTCTAAGATATCGCCGACTTTGGATATCCCCTTACCGAACATAATGTCAAACTCTGCTTCCTTAAACGGAGGGGCCACCTTGTTCTTAACGATTTTGATCCTTGTTCTGTTACCGATCACATCACCGCCGGCTTTAATGGATTCTATCCTTCTGACATCCATTCTGACGGAGGCATAGAATTTCAGTGCGCGTCCGCCTGTTGTTGTTTCGGGATTGCCGAACATTACGCCGAGCTTTTCACGAAGCTGGTTAATAAAGATTACAACGCAATTCGATCTGCTGATCGCAGCAGTAAGCTTTCTGAGTGCCTGAGACATGAGTCTTGCCTGAAGGCCCATATGTGCGTCTCCCATATCTCCTTCGATCTCTGCCTTGGGAACAAGAGCTGCTACAGAGTCTACGATAATAATATCAACCGCACCTGAACGAACCATGGTCTCTGTGATCTCAAGCGCCTGTTCTCCGTTGTCGGGCTGAGAAATGTAAAGATTGTCGATGTCTACACCGATGTTCTTAGCGTAAACAGGATCAAGTGCATGCTCTGCATCAATGAATCCCGCAATACCGCCAAGCTTCTGAACTTCAGCAACCATATGAAGAGCAACTGTTGTTTTACCTGAAGATTCAGGTCCGTAGATCTCTATAATCCTTCCCTTCGGAACTCCGCCCACACCAAGGGCAATGTCAAGTGATAAGGAACCTGTGGGGATCGCTTCTACCTGCATTGAAGCTGTGTCACCAAGCTTCATAACGGAACCTTTTCCGTAAGCTTTTTCGATCTGAGCAAGTGCCGAGTCGAGTGCTTTTAATTTATCCGCATCTGCCATTTGTATAACTCCTTTATTTATAATGATCCGATGTTTAAGGCTAAACAAATGCTATGCATCTGAAACCCCACCCCAAACATCTAAACGTGACTTTGGTAGATAAATTTTAACAAATCGCCCCCTTAAATACAAGGGAAAAACAAAAAATGGGATGTAGAAAATCACATCCCATTTTTGTACAAATTGCACAATTAAAATTCATCCGCAAATCGCTTTCAATCCCTTTGAATAAAAGGGATACAGGGCTTATATGCCTGATTTATTTATCAAAAAGTGAGTTTACGTAATCCTCCGGGTCAAATTTCTTAAGGCTGTCGATCTTTTCACCGAGGCCTATGTATTTAACCGGAACAGAAAGCTCTGATTGAACTGCGATGGCAATTCCTCCCTTTGCCGTTCCTTCAAGCTTTGTTATGATGATTCCTGTAACAGGCGCAACTTCATTGAATTCCCTTGCCTGAACCAGCGCGTTTTGTCCTGTGGTCCCGTCAAGAACAACCAATGTTTCTCTTTGAGCTTCGGGATACTCTCTGGTGATCACTCTGTCGATCTTATTCAGTTCCTCCATCAGGTTCTTCTTGTTTTGAAGCCGTCCTGCAGTGTCTACCAAAAGGATATCTGCTTTTCTTGCCTTTGCGGCATTCAAAGCATCGAATACAACGGCTGCGGGATCGGATCCTTCATTTTGAGAGATAAGATCCACGCCTGCGCGTTTAGCCCATTCCGCAAGCTGATCGATAGCTGCGGCTCTGAAAGTGTCGGCCGCACAGATCAAAACTTTTTTCCCGTCATTTTTAAGTGATGCGGCCAGCTTTCCGACAGATGATGTTTTTCCGACTCCGTTTACTCCGATCATCAAAACCACGGAGGGTCCCTTTTCAAAAGAGTAAGCGTCTTCCGGAACATGCATCTGCTCTTTGATCGAATCGATGAGCAGCTGTCTGCATTCATCAGGCTTATAGATCTTGTCCTGTTTAACCTTTTGTTTTAACGAGGATATGATCTTGTCTGCTGTTGCAACGCCCACATCCGCCATTACAAGGTTTTCTTCGATCTCCTCGTAAAAATCATCATCGATGATCTCCGCTCCGGTAAAAAGAGCGGCAATTCTTCTGAATATTCCCATATAACTCCTAATAACTTAATTGATAATGCTTAATTGGATAATGAATTCTCTATAAGGCTGACTGAAACAAGAGCGGAAACACCCTTTTCCTGCATAGTGATTCCGTAAAGAGCATCAGCCGATGCCATTGTACCTCTTCTGTGAGTAATGACGATAAACTGAGTATGATCGGTCAGTTTGTGGAGGTAGCGGGCATATCTGCCTACGTTGCTGTCATCAAGAGCAGCCTCGATCTCGTCCAAAAGACAGAAAGGTGAAGGCTTAAGGTTTTGAATGGCAAACAGCAGTGCGATAGCCGTCAACGCCCTTTCGCCACCGGAAAGCATCATCATATTCTGCAGCTTCTTTCCGGGCGGCTGAGCATTGATCTTAATGCCCGCGATGAGTACATCTTCATCTTCCATAAGCTCAAGAGTACCCTGTCCGCCTCCGAAAAGCTCCTTGAATACCACATCAAATTCATCTTTGATCAGCGCAAACTTTTCATTAAACTGCTTACGCATCTCTTCTTCAAGTTTTTCTATGATACCTTTAAGCTTATCCTCAGCTTCAATGATATCATTTCTCTGAACCGTATAAAGATTGTATCTTTCAGACACCTCTTTATACTGCTCGATGGCATTTACATTAACATCGCCCAGGCCTTTGATCTTTGACTTGAGTTCAGAAACACCCTTTTTGATCGCAGTGTAGCTTCCAAGACTCTCATCCTTCTTTTCCTTGGCAGAGTCAACTGTAACTTCATACTCATTCCACATGTAAGCACATTGTTCGTCGATGACTTCTCCGATCCTTGTGATCTGATTCTCGATCCTGAAAGCTTCCTTTTCAAGTGAAGTAAGACTCTGTGCCAATTGTTCGTGCTTATTGAAGAATTCCTTATGACCTTTTGTAAGCACAGCTTTCTCTTTTTCCAGTTCGGCAATCTGTGAATTGATCTCTTCAACCTTGACCTTACCGTCAGCAATGTCGGCATGAGCATTTTTTATCTCCTCATCCAGCTTTTCAAGCTGTTCTTCGGAATTTGCTTCATTTTGATCCAGCTCCTCGATCTCTTCTTTAAACCTGGCTATTTCGGAGTTTAATCTGGCAACGGTTTCGTCGATAAAGCCCAATGTATGTTCCAGGCCGGCAAACTCAACTCTTAAGGATGATTCTTTCTCATTCGAGTAACGTTCCAGTCTTCTTTCCTCATCAAGCTTATGATTCAGCCCCTCGATCTTATCATTGATCTCAGAACGCAGCTCATTGTTCTCCTTGATCTTAGCGGAAAGTTCATCTGCGGACCTGTTGTTTTCAGCACTGATCCTTTCAAGTTCTTTGATCTCAAGTTCTGTAACGGAGAAGGATTCTTTACTTTCCTTCATTCTCTCGTTTTCTTTTTCAAGATTCATCTGAACCGTATTCTGCTTAATGTTAAGTTTTGAGATCTCATCCTGCTTTTTAGCGATCTCTTCCGAGATCTTATCCTGCATTTCTTTGAAGCCGTCGCGTTCTCTTGATAAAGCATTGACCTTTACCATGATCTGAGAAACCTGTTTTTCGGCTTCTTCCATCTCACGCTTACGTCCCAGAAGATTGGTATTGTTCTTGTAAGATCCACCGGACAAAGATCCTCCCGGATTTAACTGTTCTCCTTCAAGCGTAACGATCCTTAAAGAGTAATTGTTGGCTTTGGCCAGTTTTAATGCATTGTCGATGTTATCAACAACAATGATCCTTCCCAGAAGGTATTTGATAACTTCGGTATATTCTTTAGCAGTCTTAACCAATTTGTTTGCATATCCGATAACGCCGGGAGCTTTGGTAATACTTGCATCCTGAGATGCTTCCTTGGCACTTATCGCATTTAAAGGAAGGAAGGTGGCACGACCGAATTTGTTCTGCTTAAGGAACTCGATCATTCTTTTGGCTGTTGCTTCATCCTTTGTTACAACGTTTTGGATGTTTCCGCCCAATGCTGTTTCCACAGCAGTTTCGTACTTTTCCTGCACCTCAATGATGTCTGCGACAACGCCTATAAGTCCGGGATACTTCGGCTTTTGCTCCATTACCTTTTTAATACTTATGCCGTATCCCTCATATCTCTCCGAAAAATCCTTCAAAGTACCGACTCTGGATTCCAGTTCGATCTTTTGCTTTTGGAATTTTTCAAGGAAACCTGTGGTTTCATCCAGTCTTTCCTTTAACTTGAACTTTTCGCTCTTTTGAGATGAAATGCTGTTCTCGAGTTCGGCAAGCTTTTCGGAGATTTCGGAAAGTTCGCGTTTAAAAGTTTCTACTGCTGTCTCATACTCATTTTCAAAGTTCTTTTGATTGAGAACCTTTTTGGTGAGCTCAGCTTTCTTTAAAGCATTTTGCTCGTTCAAGGTTTCATATTTCTGCTTTTCGGTCTTAAGTCGGGATTCTTCATTGATCAGCTTCATGAGATCATTGTTACAGTTTTCGATCTCCGCCGTACATTCATTGATACGCTCGTGTATGCTGTTTAATTCTTCACCGGAATCGGACCTTGTATTCTTCAGTTCTTCAATCTGCTTTTCCGTAGCTTTACGACTTTCAGCCTGTTCGTTGATCTCCGCCAGTCTGTTATCGATCTCTTCGTTAATGGATTTCTTTCTCTGTTCGTAATGAGCATTGCTTTGATAGAGAGAGTTTTTCTTTTCCTCCATAAGCCTGATCTCACCTTCTTTTTTCTCAGATGAGATCAAAAGCTCATTTTTCTTTTCTCTGCTTTCTTCAATACGCGCAGAGAACTCACCCATTTCGCCTTCCAGCTTTTCGTATTCTATCTTTGTATTGTCATAGTCACGTTTGGTGTTTTCAATATCGGAATTGATGTAGTCCTGTTTTTTGACAGCCTCATCTTTTGCTTCCGTATTTTTTTCATAGTCGGCAAGGAACAGATTTATCTCGTACTTTTTAAGCTCTTCATTCAGCTTAAGATACTCTTTGGCAACTTCCGATTGCTTTTCGAGAGGTCCCACCTGTTTTTCGATCTCGGAAAGAATGTCGGTGATCCTGGCAAGATTCATTCCCTCCTCAGCCAGTTCTTTTTCGGCTGCGTATTTTCTCTTCTTGTACTTTACTATACCTGCAGCTTCGTCAAAGAGTTCTCGTCTGTCTTCCGGTTTACCGGAAAGGATCTTGTCGATCTGGCCCTGTCCGATGATCGAATAGCCCTCTTTACCGATACCTGTATCAAAAAAAAGTTCCTGTACATCACGAAGGCGGCAGGAATTGCCGTTCAAAAGGTACTCGCTTTCACCGGAACGATAAACACGTCTTGCGACCGTAACTTCTTCGTAATCGATGTTCAGTGCTCTGTCCGAATTATCAAAAGTAATAGCCACGTAGGCATATCCCATGGGTTTTCTGAGCTGAGTGCCGGAAAAGATTACATCTTCCATTTTATTTCCGCGGAGTTGTTTAGCGCTCTGTTCGCCCAAAACCCATCTTACGGCGTCGGCAACATTACTTTTACCTGAACCGTTAGGTCCGACGATGGCTGTGATACCATCATTGAATTTAAAGAGTATTCTGTTTGCAAAGGATTTGAATCCGTGTATTTCTATGGATTTAAGATACATTTGTTTACCTGTGTCAGTTAGATTTTATTTAAGCTGCAAGTCCAAGTAGGTTTTGTAGGCAGCTTCCTGCTCTGCAGCTTTTTTACTCTTTCCTTCTCCTTCATGCATAGGTTGTCCGTCTATCAGCACTCTTGCTGTAAAGTGCTTGTCATGATCCGGACCGGATTCGGAAAGTATCTCGTAGGAGATATTTTTCTTCAATTTGTTTTGAACGAACTCCTGAAGGATCGACTTACTGTCATGGAATATCGCTTTTTTCTCAATATCGTTCAAAACAAAGCGAAGAACGAATTTCTTGGCCTCTTCAAAACCACCGTCAAGGAAAATAGCTCCGATCAAAGCTTCAAAGGCATCCGAAACAATGGAGTCTCTGTATCTGCCGCCGCTTTTGTTCTCCCCAAATCCAAGGTTGATGAAATCGGAAAGTTTGATCTCTTTTGCATCATTTGCCAGGGAAGGTTCGCAGACCAAACTTGCTCTGAGCTTTGTCATATGCCCTTCCGGATAAGCCGGATAATTCAAATACAGATATTCACTGGAGATCAGTTCCAAAACAGCATCGCCCAGGAACTCTATCCTCTCGTTGCTTTCATTTTTGTTTACCATACGTTCATGAACTACAGAGCTGTGGGTCAAAGCAAGCTTAAGAAGATCTATGTTTTTAAAATCATAACCGATGTTTTTTTGAAGATCGTTAAGGTTTTCATTGATAACCATTTTTCACCTGCCCGAAAAAAACGGACACTAAAGCCTTAAGACCAAATCCATAAGACAAAAGTGTCTGCATTTTCTTAATGTTAAATTTCCAAACTATTGAATAAAGGCTTTAATCTGTTCAACTGCATCGTTAACTGTAACAATCTTTTCAGCTGCTTCGTTGGGGATTTCGATATCAAATTCCTCTTCAATGCCCATGATGATCTGAAAAACATCCAGCGAATCTGCTCCGAGATCTTCAACAAATGTTGATTCAGGAGTGATTTCTGCTTCACTGATGTTTAAAACCTCACTGATTATTGATCTGATCTTTTCAAATTCCATAATACTTATTCCTCCCATGAATCATTAATCATGATGCTCTCTTTAATTTTTTCGTTAATCTTCTGTGCTTTAAAATCCAAAGCCTGGAGAAGCGAATTTTTAATTTCTTTGGCTGTTGCACTTCCGTGTGTCTTTAATACAAGACCGTTAAGACCAAGAAGAGGTGCACTGCCGTATTCATCAGCCATAAGCTTCTTGAGAGTCTTTTTAAGGGCGGGCTTCACAAGAAGTCCTCCGATCTTACTCTTTAAATTCTCATAAAAGCTTTGTTTAATGATACCTATAAGGGCTTTTGTCGTACCCTCGTAAAGCTTTAAGATGACATTTCCGACAAACGCTTCACAAACAATTACATCAGCGTATCCGTTGGGAATCTCTCTTGCTTCTATACTTCCGATAAAGTTGATGTCTTTACATTCTTTGAGTAAAGGATAGGTCTCTTTAACAAGCTGATTTCCTTTTTCTTCTTCAAGACCGATATTTACAATTGCAACTCTGGGCTTCTCTACGCCTGTTGTGTTGGCATAATAGATGGAACCCATCTTAGCGAACTGAACAAGATGTGAAGATCTTGCATCAACATTGGCACCAGAATCTACCAGCAGCGAAACGCCCTTTGCTGTGGGGAACATGGTTCCGATGGGAGGTCTTTCAACTCCCTTGATCCTGCCGACGATAAGCTGGCCGCCTACAAGAACGGCCCCTGTGCTTCCTGCAGAAAGAAAAGCATCCGCTTCACCTTTCTTCACAAGATTGCAGCCTACAACGATCGAAGAATCTTTTTTTCTTCTGATGGCATTCACCGGAGCTTCATCACAGGTGATCACCTCAGTAGCATTAACAATTTCAATATTGTCTTTTTTGCCGTCAAATTTTTGAAGTTCTGCCCTGAGTGTTTCTTCTGGACCCACAAGCTTCACAAAAACATTGGGTTGCTGGTTAACCGCTTCAACACAGCCCTTTACGATCTCGTAAGGTGCATTGTCTCCGCCCATACCATCAACGGCAACTATGACTTTTTCTTCCATATTTCCTCCGGATCACATTTTCCTGTAGAAAAATGATTTGGCAGTCGAATAATTCAAACTGTAAGATTGAATTATCTGTTCTGTGGATCCGACGAAAAGTAATCCATCCTTCTTTAAAGCAGCGTTAAACTTTTTGTATATATCTGTTTTTGCTTCTTCCGTAAAATAGATCAATACATTTCTGCAAACGATAAGATCGCAGTCAGAAGGATAAGGGTCCTTCAGAAGATTTGCGTTTTTAAATTCGACGCATCTCTTAATATCGTCGGAAATTTTATAGGAGTATTCGTTGACCTGCGTAAAATATTTAGCAAACAGATCCTTGGGAACACTCTTTAAACTCTTATCGATATAAAGTCCGGCTTTAGCTTTTTCGATCACCTGTTTGTCAATATCGGTTGCAAGGATCTTGATCTGACTGAGAGGAAGATACTTTGAAAGCAACATGACAATGGTGTAGGGTTCATCACCCGTAGAACAAGCCGCACTCCAAATCTTCGGAGTCCTTGTTTTCGCGAGAATTTCGGGCAAAAGTTCCTTTTCAAGGATCTCCCACTGTTCAGGATTTCTGAAGAATTCGGAAACATTGATCGTGAGATAATTTACAAATTCCTCAAAAAGAACTCTGTCCTTTCTGATAGCGGATACGTATTCGGCATAAGTGCCGAAGCCGTTTTTCATAATAAGAGAATCGATTCTTCTGCGCATCTGTTTCTCTTTATATGCACTCAAATCTATCTGGGTTAAGGTAAATATTTCTTTTTTAAACGCTTCGTAATCGTCCATATTCACCATGTGGCCATGCAGTTTGCATTGCCACTCTCCTTTTCCTAGAATTGGTGTAACCGCCGTTTCTAAAAAACAGGAGGTGTACCGCAAAGATCAGTACAAGATGTCACGGCGACACCTCCCATAAGTCATGGATTAGATTATTCTTCTTTAGCTTCTTCAGCGGTTCCTTCAGCCTCAGTCACTTCAGTCTCTTCATCGGGTTCTTCGAGAGCTCTCATGCTCAAAGAGATCTTCTTCTCATCATAGTTGAAATCAACGATCTGAGCTGTGATCTCCTGACCGATCTTTAATACATCGGAAGGCTTCTCAATCCTCTTCTTTGAAATCTGTGATACATGAAGAAGAGCATCAACGCCGGGAACGATCTCAATGAATGCGCCGAAATCGGTCATTCTTGCTACCTTACCGGTAATAACGTTACCGATTGCGAAATCCTCATCTGCATTTGCCCAAGGATTCTGATCGGCAAACTTCATGGAAAGAGCAATCTTATCACCGGAAATCTCCTTGATGAATGCTCTGACATTGTCGCCTGACTTGAAAACCTTCTTGGGATTTTCGATTCTGCCCCAAGACATTTCGGAAATGTGAAGAAGTCCGTCAACTCCACCGATGTCAACGAATGCACCGAAGTCTGTAACGTTCTTTACAACGCCTTCAACTGTATCGCCAACCTTGATCTTTGAAAGGAGCTCAGCCTTCTTCTCTTCTTTCTGAGCGGCTACAAGCTGCTTTCTGTCACCGATGATCCTTCTTCTCTTTGTGTTGAACTCGGTTAATACGAATTCGATCTCCTGGCCCTTGTACTTGGTAAGATCCTTTTCAAAGGTGTCGGAAACGAGGCTTGCGGGGATGAAGATCCTTGTCTCATCGATCTCAACGATAAGACCGCCGTTTAATACCTCAGATACGGGTGCCTTGAGAACAGTCTTATTATTGAATGCTTCCTCAAGAACTTTGCTGGAACGCTCAGCAGCCAATCTCTTATAAGATGCGATAACCTGGCCTTCACGGTCATCAACCTTAAGAATCTTAACGTTCATTGTGTCGTCAACCTTTACGCACTTTGTAAGGTCAACATTGGGGGTGTTTGTGTACTCGCCGCGTGATACGGTAGCGTCTGACTTGTAACCGATGTTCAAGATAATTTCGTCTTCTTTAACACTGATGACTTTGCCTTCAACAACCTGTCCGGTATGTACTGTCTTAAAAGACTCCTCCATTAATTGTTCAAAACTTTCTTCCATAACAGTAAGAACCTCCTTGATGATTTTGTTTGGGGTCGATGCCCCGGCAGTAATACCTACGCAGCAGAAAGATTTAAATTGC
>JAILNG010000111.1 GCA_024691875.1 Lachnospiraceae bacterium
GTGATCCACGGATACAACAGCGACGAAGCAGCTGCATTTCTGATCTTTGGGGCTGCGAACATGAAGAATTACGAGAGCAACGTTCGCGGATACTTCGGAAAGTATGCGGATGAGGTTTTGAAGCTTTATCCTGCGGCGACAGATGACGAGGCGGCTGCAAACTGGAGCGAGATCGGGGGAGCAGTTTTCTTTGACTATCCTCATTACTGCCTGAACCGTCTGGAAGTGAAAAATAACGTGCCGGTCTACGAGTACTACTTTTCAAAGGAAAACGGACGTCTGGGACCTTGGCACAGCGGAGAAGAAGTGTATCTTTACGGAAACATTCCGGAAGACTCGAGATTGTATGACGATGTTGACAGGAATCTGAGCGAAGCAATGAAGAGCTACTTCATGAATTTTGCAAGAACGGGAGATCCCAACGGAGAAGGGCTCATCAAGTGGGAGAAGAACCTTGCATCCGAGGATCTGATGGAATTCGGAGACAATTTTGGGATGATAAAAGAAAAAGAGCACGAGCTTTTTGACATAATGGACAGAATGCAGGGATTTTCCTTTTGACAGAGGAAAATCCTTGTGGTATATGTATTATTAACGCATTAGCGGCAAAAATATCTTATTAAATGGGGAAGAAAAGACTATGAGGGAAAAGGGGATACATTTAAGGGCCCTTTCTTATTTTTTGCTGTCGGCGGCTGTTGTGATCGGATTGATCTCTATCTGCGGAATGGTGAATGTTTACGCCAAGTACAAGGATATGCTTGAGTCATCGTTGGACTACGGAAATGCAAGAGACAGCATCGACAGATTGAAAGAGGGCTCGGATTACCTGACCGAACAGGTGAGACAGTACGTTATCACCGGTGATAAGACCTACATGGATAATTACTTCTATGAGGCGAATGTAAGAAAAAGAAGAGACAAAGCGGTGGAACAGATCATCAATGACATGGACATCGGTGAAACCACCATAGATGCTTTGAAGCAGGCACTTGCAGAATCCAATGAGCTGATGAAAACGGAATTTCATGCCATGAAGCTGGCGGCTTTTGTGGACAGGATCCCGGAATCACAGATGCCGGAAGAGATCAGAAACTGGGAACTCACGGAAGAAGAAAAGGCCATGGGCAATGTTGAATTGGTGAGAATGGCGGGAAATCTTGTTTTTGACAGGAATTACGCCGTTTCCAAGGAAAACATCAACGACGATCTGCTTCGGGCGCTCAATACGGTTGAAAGCAGCATGAGGACGAACCTTAATGAAAGTGCGGGAATTCTTGAAGGAACTCTTGCGATCCAGTTGATCCTCACGCTTCTTTTGATACTTTTAAGTGCGGGAGCGGTTGCCGCAATTTTTGTACTGGTTATCGGACCGCTCAACAGATACGACAGGAACATCAGCAAGGGAGAACCTCTGGAAGTTTCCGGAAGCCTGGAGTTCAGACGTCTGGCCGAAACTTACAACACCATCCTTGCACAGAACAAGGAGAGCCGTAAGAGGCTTAAATATAAGGCGGAACATGATGAGCTTACAAAGCTCCTTAACCGTACGGCGTTTGACAAGCTCTGTGACAGCCTGGCAAAGGAAGAGAGTCCTTTTGCACTTTTGATCATTGATGTGGATAATTTTAAGAAAGTTAATGACACCTACGGACATGCAAAGGGCGATGAAGCATTGATCAGGGTAGGACGAAGACTCATGAACACATTCCGCAGTGATGATTATTGCGTCAGATACGGCGGAGATGAATTTGTCGTCCTGATGACCGGTGTTTCCGCTTCAGCTTCGGGAACTGTGATCGCAAAGATCGAAGAGATCAATGAAGGCTTAAGAAAGACGGAAACTGCGGAAACTCCGCCCGTAACCCTCAGTGTGGGTGTTGCTTTTTCGAACAACGGATACAGTACGGGTTTGTTTGCCGATGCGGACAAGGCTCTGTATTATACAAAAGAGAACGGAAGAAGCGGCTACACGTTTTTTGATGAGATTGAAATGCATTATCATGTTGCATAAAAATAAATCCGATTGCAAAATGGATCATTTGCTGCAAAACGGAGTGGCTTATTTTTAATTCATCCCCTATACTCTCCTGCGGTTAGCGATGGCTAACAGTATGACGATCACAGGAGGAATCAAATGAGCGGTAAAAATGAGGCAAGTGACAGGTTATTGAATGGGGACGTGTTTAAGACGATACGGAAGCAATGACAGCTGTAAAGGTTTCTTACCCCTTTATGCTTTTAAACAGCGGTGTTGCAACTTTGATCGGTACGGGATCGGCGTCTGTTCTTCCGGTCGATCGGAAAGGGCGGAGCGGCAGCGGCTCCGGTAATAGTTGCATTCAAAAACATTAGAAAACTTGAAAAGGAAAATAAGTAATGAGAAATAACGGATCGTTTGAAATGGCTCCGAGTACGGACGAGCTCTTCACAAAATACATGTATATGATCGGTCAAAACGAGCAGGAAAGCATATACAGGCTGAAGGCAGAAACCGGCGAAGGCATTATGAGAAGATACAATGTGGCAAAGGGGATAGAGCTTGTTTATTCTGAAATTGAAAGCTACATTCCCTGCTATCAGGAGCATAAGCGATTTGTAAAGTACGTGGAAATAATGTACATGGTGGATGGATCTGCGGATTTTGTCATGGAGAACAGACGATGCGCTTCCGTTTCCAAAGGGGATATTGCAATCTTTAACAGCCGTGTGGGCACAAAGGTCTGCTCACTTAAGGAAGGCGGAATGAGGAATATCAGTATTGTTGTTTTTATAGACGATCTGGCATCGGAATTAAACAGGTTTTTTGAAACAAAGAGCTTTAACAAGGATAAGGTCTTTGCTGACGTGCTTAAGGCGGAATCCTGCGTTTGCTTTCCTGCAAACGAGATGCTTCAAAAGGCGTTTACCGAATTGATGCAGCTGCCCGAAGAGTACGCACGGTACTACAGAAAGCTGTTGACTTTTCAGGTCATTGTGGCGCTTCTTGACAGAAAAGACGGTAAAAATACCGGTTATCAATACTACAGCGGAGACACAGGCAAAAAGGTTCATGAAGCAAGAAAATTGCTGG
>JAILNG010000170.1 GCA_024691875.1 Lachnospiraceae bacterium
TTTTTTGTTGCTCATTAATTTCTGTTAGCTCTCTTTCTGAGAGTGGGATCCAGGATCTTCTTTCTGATACGGAGAGAAGAAGGTGTAACCTCCAGGAGTTCGTCCTTCTCGATGAAATCGAGAGCCTGCTCAAGGGAAAGAACCTTGGGAGGTGTGAGACGAAGTGCTTCGTCGGATGCGGAAGAACGAGTGTTTGTGAGCTGCTTACGCTTACAAACGTTAACTTCGATATCTTCCGTTTTCGGACTTTGTCCGATAACCATTCCGGCGTAAACCTTTTCACCTGCTCCGATGAAGAGGGTTCCGCGTTCCTGAGCATTGAAAAGGCCGTAGGTAACGCTTTCGCCTGCTTCAAATGCGATGAGGGAACCTGTCTTACGGTACGCGATGTCTCCCTTGAAAGGAGCGTATCCGTCGAAGAGGGTGTTGATGATTCCGTTACCCTTTGTATCGGTCATGAAGTCACCTCTGTAACCGATGAGACCACGGGAAGGGATCAGGAACTCGAGACGGGTGTAACCGCCGCTTATGCTTGACATGGAAAGGAGCTCGCCCTTACGCTGAGAAAGCTTTTCGATGACAACGCCCGAGAATTCGTCGGGAACATCGATGTAGGCCTTTTCCATAGGCTCCAGCTTTTCGCCCTTTTCGCCTGTTTTATAAAGAACTTCTGCCTTGCTGACTGCGAATTCGTAGCCCTCACGGCGCATGTTTTCGATAAGTACGGAGAGGTGAAGCTCACCACGTCCGGAAACCTTGAAGGCTTCGGTTGTATCTGTTTCTTCGACACGAAGTGAAACGTCGGTGTTCAGCTCTCTGAAGAGACGCTCACGGAGATGTCTGGAGGTAACGAACTTTCCTTCCTGACCTGCAAGAGGGGAATCGTTTACGCAGAAGGTCATTGCGATCGTAGGCTCGGAGATCTTCTGGAAAGGAATGGGATTGGGAGCCTCGGGACTGCAAAGCGTGTCTCCGATGTGTATGTCTGAGATACCGGAAATGGCAACGATGGCGCCGACTCCGGCTTCTTCAACTTCTATTTTCTTGAGTCCTTCGTACTCGTAAAGCTTGGAAACCTTTACTTTACGAACCTTGTCGGGCTCGTGGTGGTTAACGATGACCACATCCTGATTTACGCGGATCTTACCGTTGGAAACCTTACCTACACCGATACGGCCGACGTACTCGTTGTAGTCGATGGTGGAGATCAGAACCTGTGTACCTGCTTCGGGATCGCCCTGAGGAGCGGGAATGTAATCCACGATGGTCTCGAAAAGAGGAACCATGTTCTTGGGGGTGTCTGTCAGTTCGAGGATCGCAACACCTGTCTTTGCGGAAGCAAAAACGAAGGGGCAGTCAAGCTGCTCGTCTGTTGCGTCCAGGTCCATAAGAAGCTCGAGGACTTCATCGATAACTTCCTTGGGACGTGCTTCCGGACGGTCGATCTTGTTGATGCAGCAGATAACGGGAAGCTGGAGCTCAAGAGCCTTTTTAAGAACGAACTTGGTCTGAGGCATTACACCTTCGAAGGCGTCAACTACGAGAACAACGCCGTCAACCATCTTGAGTACACGTTCTACTTCACCGCCGAAATCCGCATGTCCGGGAGTGTCGATGATATTGATCTTAATTCCTTTATAATTAATGGCAGTATTTTTAGCGAGAATTGTAATGCCTCTTTCACGCTCGATGTCGTTGGAGTCCATAACGCGCTCCGCAACATCCTGGTTGGCACGGAAAGTACCGCTTTGCTTCAAAAGCTCGTCAACGAGAGTTGTTTTGCCGTGGTCAACGTGAGCAATAATGGCAATGTTTCTGATGTTCTGACTTCTTTCAATCATACTGATTCCTTTCATCTTACGACGGATGTTGCAAACCAACATCTTTGAAACTTCTATTCCAAAAAATATCACAAACGCATATATTAACATAAATTTCTCAAAAATCAAGAAAAAAATTCTTACCTTATACTATCAATTAGAAATATTAAATATAAAATTTTCTTTTTATATGTTAAAATAACGGAGTTCCGAGGTGAGATCGCTGCCGAAAAGGTCGGTGGGGTGTTTGCCTGTGGGACGATAACAATCCAACGAAAGATGATTGAAAGGAAGAATACCATGGATTACAAAAATGCAGGTGTTGACATTGAAGCAGGCTACAAGGCAGTCGAGCTTATGAAAAAGCATGTTGCGAAGACAATGAGACCGGAGGTTCTCGGGGGACTCGGAGGTTTTTCCGGCGCCTTCGCGATGAATTCCTTTATGAAAATGAAAAATCCCACTTTGCTGTCAGGTACAGACGGTGTGGGCACAAAGTTAAAGCTTGCATTTCTTTTGGATAAGCATGACACGATCGGTATCGACTGCGTTGCAATGTGCGTAAACGACGTTGCCTGTGCGGGCGGTGAACCTCTTTTCTTCCTTGATTATATAGCATGCGGAAAGAACATTCCCGAGAAGATCGCAGACATCGTGGGCGGTGTAGCAACCGGATGTGAAATGGCAGGCGCTGCGCTGATCGGCGGAGAGACCGCTGAAATGCCCGGCTTCTATCCCGAAGACGAGTACGATCTTGCAGGCTTTGCTGTGGGAATCGTAGATAAAGATGAAATGATCACAGGCGAGAACCTTAAGAAGGGTGATGTGCTCGTGGGCATCGCTTCCTCAGGCATACATTCCAACGGCTATTCACTTGTCCGTAAGGTTTTCCCCATGGACAGAACAGCACTTGACCGTTACTCCGATGACCTGGGCGAGACACTCGGAACAGCACTTCTCCGTCCCACAAAGATCTACGTTAAGGCCTTGAAGAGCATTAAGGACGCAGGTGTTACGGTAAAGGCCTGCAGCCACATCACAGGTGGCGGCTTCTACGAGAACATCCCGAGAATGCTGAAGGCAGGCACACGCGCTGTCATCGACAAAAATTCCTACGACGTTCCTCCCATCTTCAAGCTTCTTGCAAAGACAGGAAACATCGAAGAGAAGATGATGTACAACACTTACAACATGGGCATCGGAATGTGCCTTGCAGTTGATAAGAACGACGTTGATAAAACGGTTGCTGCGATCAAGGCAGCAGGTGAGAACGCTTACGTTCTCGGTTTCATTGATGACGGAGAAAAGGACATATGTTTAAAGTAGTCGTACTTGTTTCCGGAGGCGGCACAAACCTCCAGGCGATAATCGATAAAGTGGAAAGCGGTTACATCCCGAACACCGAGATCAAAGCCGTGATCTCTTCCTCCCGCAAGGCATATGCCTTGGAGAGGGCAAAGCAGCACAACATAGCGGGAGAAGCGGTCGTAAGGAAGGACTTTGAAAGTAAGGAAGCCTTTGATAAAGCGCTTTTGGAAACCCTGGACAAGTACTCACCGGATCTGGTGGTGCTGGCAGGCTATCTTGTGATCGTACCTGAAATTGTTATCAAGAAATACTCCAATAAAATAATTAACATCCATCCCTCGCTGATCCCCTCGTTCTGCGGCGACGGCTTTTACGGCCTCAAGGTTCATGAAGCTGTTCTCGCAAGGGGATGCAAGGTGACGGGTGCTACGGTGCATTTTGTGGATGAGGGAACAGACACGGGTCCCATCATCAAGCAAAAGGCAGTGGAAGTTTTGCCCGGGGACACGCCCGAGATCTTGCAGAGAAGGGTAATGGAACAGGCCGAATGGATCATCCTTCCCGATGCGATCAAGGAACTGGCTGAAAACAGCGGCAAGTAGGGCATCTTCAAAGGAAGATGAGCGAAAAAGAAGGCAGGTAGAGAAATGAAGATTTTGGTTGTGGGCTCCGGCGGACGTGAGCATGCTCTTGTTTGGAAGATAGCGCAGAGCAAAAAGGCGGAAAAGATCTATTGTGCACCCGGAAATGCAGGGATTTCGGAACTTGCCGAATGTGTAGACATAAAGGCTACAGACCTTAATGCCCTTGCGGATTTTGCAGAAGAAAAAAAGATCGATCTGACGGTAGTCGGAATGGACGATCCCTTGGTTGCCGGAATTGTGGACGTATTTGAGGAAAGAGGATTAAGAGTTTTCGGACCCCGTAAGAACGCAGCTATACTT
>JAILNG010000138.1 GCA_024691875.1 Lachnospiraceae bacterium
GCAGCAAGTGCAATGTCTCAGGGCCTTATGTATGACCTTGCAAGCATCGACTGGCTTGATTTCACAGAAGAGAAGTGGGACAGAGGTGTAATGGGATTCAGTACAAGAGGCGATAAGGTCTTTGCTATGAGAGGCGAGAGCTCAGAGCCCAGAAACGGCGTTTACTTCAATAAGAGAATCCTTAAAGAAGCAGGTATTGATCCCGATGATCTTTACAAGTGGCAGGAAGACGGCACATGGACTTGGGATAAGTTTGAGGAAGTTTGCGATAAGGTTCAGAAGGACTTTGATAACGACGGTGTGATCGATCAGTATGCAATGGCTTGCTTCAACTCCTATTTCTATCCTTCAGCTGTATTCTCAAACAAGGGCTCATTCATCAGCCTTGATAAGGACGGAAATTACTACAGTGATCTTGAAAGCAACGAGACAATGGAAGCTCTTAACTGGGCTAAGGAAATGAGAGCTAAGTACAACATGCCTCAGCCTGAGGACGGACAGTGGGATTACTTCCTTCCTGCATTTGAAAGCGGTAAGGTTGCTTTCATGGTTCACCAGGTATACGTTGCAGGTGAAAGACTTAACAATAACTGTGTAGATGATTACGGCTTCCTTTGCTTCCCTAAGGGACCTGAAGCTGACGGATACTACACATATGCAGAAGATAACCTTTTCGTAATCCCCGGATGCTACTCCAAGGATAAGGCTGAAAAGATCGCATTCGCTTTCAACCTTTGGACAGATCCCGTTCCCGGTTATGAAGGATATCCTGCATGGAAGTACAGCTACTACAACAACTTCCGCGATACAGAAGCTGTTGACATTACAATGCCTCACATGGTAGATCCTAAATTCGTTTCCGCAAGATTTGATTCAGCTGTTTACGGTCTTGTAGGTAATGACGGAATTCACGGATCAATGCTCATGTGGAAGCTTGACAACCAGACACCCGCTGAGATCATGGAAGAGATCCGCGGTACTGTTCAGGCATATCTTGACGAACATAACGGAAAATAAAAACCTGATTTAATTTTTACTTATTCACGGCGGGGGACCGCCTCCGCCGTGAATTTTAAAGGAAACCAATTATGCCCAAGAATGAAAAAGTACTTCTTACAGGTACGAATAATGATTTTAACGGCAAAATTGAATACGATGAAAACGATCGTGAGATCGTGGATTTTCATGATAATTCCTCGGTCCGTATCTGGTACAACGTGGAAGCACACGGCTTCAAACCTCATTGGCATGATGCAATGGAGATACTGATGCCCGTAGAGGGAAAATACGAGGTGATCATTCGGGGTGAAAAGCATGTGATAAATCCCGGAGAGATCTTCATTATTCCTTCCGGCTGGATCCACGAGATTCAAGATCCGGGACCTGACGGCTCAAGATTCATTTTTCTGTTCGATCTCACTATGGTGAGAAAGCTTAAAGGGTTTGCGGGACTTGAACCGGCGTTCATCAATCCCATACACGCTAACAAGAGTAATTATCCGAGAATTTTTGATGAGGCCTTCGATCTTCTCGTAAAGATGAGAAATGCCTACTTTTACGGTCAGCCATACAGTGAGCTGACGATCTACTCTTGCTTTATGGAATTCCTTGTTCTGTTCGGATCAAATCATGATACGAATGAAAAACTGTTTAACAATGCTAAGCCAAGAAAGCAGCAACAGTACGTTAAGGAGTTCAATAAGCTTCTTGAATACATCAATGAAAATTACATGCAGCCGATCACATTAGAGGACGCGGCGGTTAATATCGGTTTCAGTAAATACTATTTTTCGAGACTGTTCAAACAGTACACCGAATACACCTTCTGCGATTATCTGACAATCAGAAGGATAAGGGCGGCAAAAGAACTGCTGGCTGATGCGGAGTGTTCCATTATGGACATCGCAATGAATACAGGGTTCTCAAGCATTTCGACTTTCAACAGAGTCTTCAAGGAAACCGAAGGATGCACACCGAGTGCATTCAGAGCAAAAAGAAATGAAGAAACATAAAAAATACCTGAAGGATGAACCGACAGGTATTTTTTATTACCACTATTCTGTGAGGATAACGGATTCAGATGCGGGTTTAAGCCGGGAGCGCATCTAAATTCCGTATTTGAAATCTGAAAATACAGCTGTTCCGCCTGTAACGGAAGTAGAATAGCAGAAGAGTCCGAAGCGAACCCCACAGAAATGATCAAGTCTAAAAGCAAGTTTGTGACTGTAAGGGAGCTTTTCAAAACGTTTTTCGGTCTTATAGGAAAAGAGAGCAGTGTCTGCAAGCCCTTGAAAATTCATATCTATCCTGAGTCGTACCGTCGATGAAGGCAACGCGATCTGTTCGAGCAGATTTCCCGGGAAACAATCTGTTCTGCCGTTGAGTTTGTCATTGACATCGCGAGTTATCAGATTGAGGAAGTAACCACCAATCTCTTTGGTTATTGAAAGTTCACCGTAACAGCTTTCAAATGCACAGATACCGGCGTGATCTCCAAAGTTAAGTTTTGAAGCATCCACTGTAACTTCCGCATGACATTTTGGCCATGTTGAACGCTGGGTGAGAGTGTTGACGGCTTCGGTAACATTCACACAAAGCTTATCGGTGGTAATGGAATAGGAATTGCCATTAAAGGCATATAAAGACTGTTTGGGCAGATGATTAAACTGCCATGCTTTATGAAGCTTACCGTCCTTTAAAAATCCCGATGCATAGAGCGGTTCGGTTTTAGATGATCTTTTGCCGAAAACAGGTGGTTCAAAAGCCGGAATCTTTCCGTTTTCTCCGACAAACGGAACTCCGTTTCGGATCTCTATGGGAGTGAGAATGGGAATTCTTCCGCAAGCACCCTGATCTCTGAAAAAGAAACCGTAATATTTTCCCGAAGGAGTATCGATGATACCACCCTGAGCAACGCCATTGTCAGACAGGCCGTAATCATCTCTGATCAATTCGGTTTCGAGATAGGGTCCCTCTATATTCTCTGAGGTGTGAACAACCTGAGTACGGATAGCAGGATCATCCTTAGGCCAATGTATGTTGAAAATACAGTAGGTTGAACCGATCTTGTAGGCATGAGTACCTTCATAACCGAGACTGACATTGTGCTCATCTTTAAACAGCGAAAGATTCAAGCCATTTTTCTTAACGGTGAAATTATCAATGTCAATTTCGGTAAGCCTGATCTCTGTGTTACCGTGAATAACAAAGACTCTGTCATCGTCGAAAAGCAGAGAAGCATCGTAGAATTCGGTGTTGATCACATGCCTCTTCCAGGGACCTGCAGCCTTTTCTGCTGTAAACACGTAGGTGCTTTTCTTGCCGATGGAAAGGAAAAGCGCATAGAAGAGTCCGTTGTGATAACGCAGTGACGGAGCCCACATGCCGTGACCGTATATGTTTTGTTCATGCTCCAAATGTTCCTGAGCAGTGGAATCCAATTCATCGAAAACATAACCCTCGATCTCCCAGTTTATGAGATCGCGAGAGGAGAGAACGGAACCGCCGGGGAAAAAGTGCATAGTAGTAGAAAGCAGATAATACATACCACCTACTCGCACAATATCCGGATCCGGATAGTCTTGTTTAATTATGGGATTGAAATTGTCCATAATACCGTTCCTATCTTGTGATAAAAATTTACCAGATCCTGTAATTACCGCTTAATGCAAGGAAAGCGAAAAAGTACAGGCAGTTATCGTAGTATCTTCTGTCACCCATTCTGAGAGACATGTTGTAGAAAGATTTAACCCATTCTTTTGTAGTATCATTATTTGCTGCAAGAGAAGCCTCTGCAACAGTTGCCGGAAGCCCGGTGGGATGAAGTGCAAAAGAAGTGGGAACAACAGTGCCGTCGATCTCGTAGATGTGATAATCGTTGGAGAGTCTTGCATCGTTAAGGTAAAGCTGGATGTTATCGCAAGCTTTTATCTGTCCGACATCCTGTCCGAACCATTCGTAATCAAGGGCTATGTTGGCTACGGTCCTGTAGGAATCCGAGAAAAACCAGTCATGACGATCGGTAGTCCAGGAAAGCTTTTGCTTTAAAGGAGAACCGTCAAATTCTGCATATTCTGCTGAGAATCCCGTCAGAGGATGACAAGCCTTTGCAAGATATTTACGGCTGGCCTTTACACACTCTTTGAAGAACGGACGATCCTCTTCGTAGGCCCACAGTGAGAACAGCTCGTAAAAGTGGGGAAGATGATAAGAGGGGTCCGTGAAACCTATGCCCGGGACAAAAAGGATCTGATGGTTGTCGTGATTGAACATGGGAGTTCCGGGACGACCGTCGTAACCTTTGTGGATCATAGCTTTCAAAATTTCTTTTGCTTCATGACTGTAATTGAAAATGCCTTCTCCGTCACCCCATCTGTGGGAAGCAAAGAAGAGAGCGAGAGCGTAGTATTCTTCACCGTCGGGTGCGGGACCATAGGCATTTTTCTTGCCGTCGGTAGCGCAGGACCAGGCGAAGTAGCCCTCGTTTTCACCTTCTGTCATGAACATATAGGTTTTTGACCATTTCCAAATGCGGTCAAATTGTTCCTTCATATCAAGCTGAACGCAAAACATCATACCGTAAGACATTCCTTCGGTTCTTGCGTCATGATTTCCGGTGTCTTCGATGTAACCCATATCGGGACCGGCGTCATGATAGACACGCTCATCATCAGAGCCGAAGAAGTAAAAATCGCGGATCTCATAGAGGCGCTTTTCGATTTCTTTCTCATCAAAGCCCACTTCTTTAAAAACATTTCTGTATTTTCCGGTTTTAAATGCGTTCATATTATCCTCCGATGTGCATTTCTGCACATGATTAGTTGGGATTTTAACAAAACGGATATTTAAAATCTATTTATATTTTGCTTAAAGAAAGACAGTTATTGCTAAATTTTGCCATTTATAAAAAATTGATAATTATGAGAAATAAAGAGCAATATTTCGTATGTGTTTTCAGCCTGTTTGTGGTAAAATAGACTCAGCTTACATTTCGCTGTCGAAGAAGAAATGTATCTGACTAATATTTAAGGGAGGAAAGATTTTATGAAGAAAAAAATTGCTTTGCTTTTATGCGCAGCAATGGTTCTTGCTCTTGCGGCAGGATGCACCAATGACGAACCCGAAACACCTGCAACCGTAACTGCAACACCTACTCCGGGACAGAAGAAAACTGTAACGGCAACACCCACACCTTCACCTAAGAAGGAATGGAAGTTGGAACCCACTTGGACACCTACACCCACACCTACTCTCACACCCGAGCAGCAGGCAGCGAAGGAAGCTGAAGAGGCAGCTAAGCTTGCCGCTTCTCAGTTTAACAAGATGATCAACTTAAACTTCTCAGAGGCTGTTTCAGTTGCCGGAGATTTGCCTGCACTTGTTAATGACACAGAGTTGTCCATGACAGATCAGAAAACTCAGAAGTTCTGCATTCCTTTGGGAGTTATCGTTAAGGCCGGTAAGAGCGCAGCAGTAACTGTTACTTTACAGTTCAATTCCGCTGATGACGAAGCTATCAGACTTTACGGTATTCAGGGAACAGGAGATTCTGCAAAGACCGATGTTATTAAGATCATGAATCCTAAGAACACCGATACTTTCACAACTACTGTTTACATGACAGCCAAAGAAGATTTCGATACCTTACTCGTTGCTTCTTCAGGTTGGGGTAAGTACGTAAACAACGTAACTGTTAAGAAGATCACAGTTGCTCCCAATCCTAAGGTTGACCTCGCAGCTGTTGCAAAGATCTCGGGCGATCTTCCTACAGTAAGTGACACAGGAGCACTCATCTGCAAGGGCGGCGTTACTCAGAAGTTTGCATTCCCTCTCAGCAACACATATAAGGCAGGCGATGTACTTGCAGTTACTGTAACCGCTAAGTTCAATTCCACTTATGAAGAGGATGAATCCTTCAGATTCTACGCTATCCAGGATGGCTCAGACAGTGCTAAGTCCGATGTTGTTAAGGTTTACAATCCTAAGGACAAGAGTACTATCACAGAAACAATCCTTCTTACCATTAACAAGGATGCAGAAGCAAATCAGCTTCTCGTAGCTTCCTCAGGTTGGGGTAAGTACATGAACGATATTGAGATCAAGTCTATCAGCGTTCAGCAGGCAGAAGTTCTTGACCTCAGCAAGGTATTCACCGTTGGCGGCGATGCCGTAACAGTTCTTGAAGACGGTTCCATTTCTGCTAAGGGTGGCGTAACTTCCAAGTTCGCTATTCCTTCAGAGAGAACAGACATGTCTAAGGGAAGTGATGTAACAGCAGCTATTACATTCCAGTTTAATACTGCAGATGATACATCCGTAAGACTTTATCCTATCCTTGACAGCACAGATTCTTCCTGTGTAGCAACACCTCTGCAGTTCGAGAATCCCGGAACAACAGATGCTACTGTTATCACAAAGAACTTCGTTACATCCAAGGATGCTAACACAATCCTTCTCGGTGGTAAGAGCTGGGGCGTAAACCTCAATGATGTTGTTATCAAGAGAGTAGTTCTCTATCAGACACCTGTTGTTGAAAAGGTAGCTGAAGAACCTGCTCAGACACCTAAGACAGGCGATAACTCAATGATGATCATGATCACTCTCCTCGGAATTGCTGCAGTAAGCGGCGTTGTATTCTTCAAGAAGAGAGAAGAGGCTTAACAGTCGATCTTTGGTTAATTCTGAACTCCCGTGTGAATGCACGGGAGTTTTTTATGCTTTTTTAATGTTGGACAGTTTATGTGTTATTTTCCTATAATTCTTTCTTAATTGCTTCTTAGCAAGATTTGATATAATATTTAATAAATTTGCGTTGCCTGTAAACGTTTCAAGATGTACAATTTGTACGCATTAAGGAGACATATGAAAACAAACACAAAGATTTTAGTTACCTTGCTGACGATTGGATTGGTTGCATCTGTCTTTGGAGCGTGTACCCAAAGTAAAGAGGACGCCGGTAAGTCTGTTGTTTATCAGACAGCAACACCTACTCCAAAGCCTACAAAGACGCCGACTCCAACGCCCACTAATACACCAACGCCGACTAATTCTCCCACACCCACAAATACGCCCACACCGGCTCCGACGCTTGCGGTAAGCGGTCTTGCCGAGTATTATAAGGATTATTTTCCTATCGGTGTTGCACTCAGCAGAAGTACAGTCGGTGCTGTGAGATATGAAAAGATCGTTCTCAGTAACTTCAATCAGATAACACCTGAGAACGAGACTAAACCTGATGCACTTCTTGACGCAAATGCGAGCAAAAACGGATTGCCGGGAACCTACACTCATGCGGCGGTTTCCTTTGACAGATGTTTGCCTACCGTAGAATATTGCGTTAAGAACAATATGCAGATGCGTCTGCATACGCTGGTTTGGCACAGTCAGACTCCCAACTGGTTTTTCACAGAGGATTACACCCAGAACGGAAAATTGGTGAGTCGCGAAGTGATGCTGCAGCGAATGGAGAATTATATTAAAGACGTTATAGAGTACTTTGATACCAATTACCCCGGACTTATTTATGCGGTTGATGTCTGTAATGAGGCCTTTGACAGCGGAGACGGAGATGAGAACGGTATCAGAAAAGCTAAAAATAAATGGTACGAAACCGTTGGACCGGATTATTACTATCAGGCATTTGTTTATGCCAGAAAGTATGCTCCCGATTACATGACGCTTTTCTATAATGATTACAGTTGTGCATATAAGTACAATCAGATCATTGATCACCTTGCAAAAGCTAAAGAAGAAGGGTTGATCGACGGTATCGGAATGCAGTCTCACCTTTCACTTAATGAGAGCGTAAACGGACAGTATTATCTTGCTATGAAAGCCTTTTTGAAGGCCGGATACGAATTACAGGTTACTGAGCTTGATATCGGAATGGAAACCAAGACAGAGAACAACCTGAATCTTCAGGCAAGAAAATACAAGGTTCTTTTCAATAACCTCATCAAGTTAAAGGATGAAGGTTACAACATTTCAAGCGTCACATTGTGGGGGATTTCGGACAACCTCAGCTGGCGTACGGGTAAATACCCGCTTCTTTTCGACAGTAGCTTGAATCCGAAGAAAGCCTACTACGGTGCTCTTCAGGATCCGAGCATTCCTACTATAGAGTAATTCTCTTATCTTCATCTTGGAGAAGGCTCCCGCGAAAGTGGGGGCTTTTTCTTTTCTTGTGCATTTCTCGAAAATATGGTAGAATGCACACGTTTGGTTTTTTGTGAGATTTATTTGGAGTTAACAATGATACTATCGTGTAACAAGATCAATAAAAGTTTTGGCGAAAAGGACATCTTAAAGGATGTTTCTTTTCATGTGAATGACAATGAAAAGGTGGCAATTATCGGAGCCAACGGAGCCGGGAAATCCACGATCTTTAAGATCATCCTTGGTGAATTAAAGGCAGACAGCGGAGAAGTGATCTTTGCAAAGGATGCCACCTGGGGATGCATTTCCCAGACTCAGAATCTGGAAAGTACCAACGGAATATATGCAGAATTGTTCGGGACAAACAAAAAGGTGCTCGAACTTGAAGAGAGAATAGAAAAGCTTCATAAGGACATCGAAGAGGAATCGAAAAAGAACGGAGAAAGTGAGGAGCTTAAAAGGCTCTATGCTGACTACGAAAGGTGCAACACAGAATTTGACAGGATAAACGGATACGCATACAGGAGTGAAGTAACCGGAGTTTTAAAAGGACTTGGCTTTAAGGAAGAAGAATTTGACAAGAAGATCAACACCTTATCCGGAGGCCAAAAGACCAGAGTTGCTTTGGGAAAGCTTCTGCTCATGAAGCCCGATCTTATCATGTTGGATGAGCCCACAAACCATTTGGATATGAATTCCATCGCATGGCTGGAAACTTTCCTTGCAAATTACAACGGAGCGGTGCTTGTTATTGCCCATGACCGTTACTTCCTGGATAAAGTGGTCACGAAGGTTGTAGAGATCGAGAATTGCAAAGCGATGTGTTTTGAAGGCAATTATTCCCGATTCGCAGAAAAGAAGGCTGAGGTTCGAAAGGCTCAATTAAAGGCATATATGAACCAGCAGCGGGACATCAAGCATCAGGAAGAGGTTATAGAAAAGCTTAAGAGCTTTAACAGAGAAAAATCCATTAAACGAGCCGAATCCAGAGAAAAGATGCTGGATAAGATAGAAAGACTGGAAAAACCTGTTGAGATAGACGATGAAATGAAGATCTCTTTCCGTGCATCGACAGTCAGCGGAAATGATGTGTTGACTGTAAAGGGACTCACAAAGGCCTATGGCCCCGAATTGCTCTTCAAGGATCTGAATTTTGAGATAAAGCGTGGAGAGAGAGTTGCCATAATCGGTAACAACGGAACCGGAAAAACTACTATACTTAAGATCATAAACGGACTTGTGAAGGCTGACGCCGGAGAGATCAAAGAAGGAGCCAAGGTTGCCATAGCCTACTATGATCAGGAACATCAGGTTCTGAATCCTGAAAATTCGCCTTTTGAGGAGATCTCGGACGCTCATCCGCTTATGGATAACACTGACATAAGAAACATACTGGCTGCATTTCTGTTTACAGGAGATGAGGTGTTTACTCCCATTAAGCTTCTTTCGGGAGGAGAGCACGGAAGGGTTTCCCTTGCAAAACTCATGCTTTCAAAGGCAAATCTTTTGATCCTCGATGAGCCTACAAACCACTTGGACATTACATCAAAGGAAATTCTTGAGAATGCGCTTAATTCTTATGACGGTACGGTTTTATATGTGTCCCACGATAGATACTTTATAAACAAGACCGCGACCAGGATCCTTGATCTGACGGAAAAGCAGCTTGTGCCTTACATAGGAAATTACGATTATTACCTGGAACACAAGGACGTTGTTGAAAAGGCCTATTTAAGGGGCACACTCGGAAACGGGCCTGCCGCATCGGCTGAAAACCTACAGGCGGAAACAGAGAACAAACTGGATTGGAAGGCTCAAAAAGAAGAGCAGGCGAGACTAAGAAAGAAACAGAATGAGATCTCAAGGATAGAAAAGGAGATCGCAAAGCTTGAAGAAGAGGGAAGCAAAGTGGATGAAGAACTCGAAAATCCTGCTTACTTCACGGATCATGTCAAGCTCGCCGAACTCACAGGCAGAAAAAACGAAATAGAAGAAAAGCTTTTGGAACTCATGGATGAATGGGAGAAATTAAGCTCGGAAGAATAGGATTGGCTAAAAAAATAACCCCGGTTTGTGCCGGGGTTATTGATTTTTTATCAGTACAAAGGATACTTGTCTGTAAGACCTTTAACCATTGCCTTAACTTCCTCTGACTTTTCGCCTCTGGAATCGATTGCAAGTGCGATGGCTTCGGCAACCTTATCCATGTCCTTGGCGTCAAATCCGCGGGTTGTAACTGCTGCGGAACCGAGACGGATACCGCTTGTAACGTTGGGCTTTGCGGGATCCTTGGGAATGGAGTTTTTGTTGCATGTGATGTTAACGGCATCAAGGAGATGCTCTGTTTCTTTACCTGTAACGCCCTTGCTGATCAGGTTTACAAGCATAAGGTGGTTGTCTGTACCGCCTGAAACCATATCAAAACCACGATCCATAAGACCTTTGCAAAGTGCCTGAGCATTCGTTACGATGTTTGCGGCATATGTTTTGAAAGAAGGATCGAGTGCTTCCTTGAAGCAAACTGCCTTTGCTGCGATCACGTGCATAAGAGGTCCGCCCTGAATTCCGGGGAAGAGAGCTTTGTTCAGCTTGTGCTCTGTTGCAAACTCTTCGGAGGAAAGGATGATACCGCCACGAGGTCCGCGGAGTGTCTTGTGCGTGGTGGAAGTTACGATGTGAGCGTAAGGGATGGGAGACTGGTGAACTCCGCCGGCAACAAGGCCTGCGATGTGAGCCATGTCTACCATAAGGATAGCGCCGACTTCGTCTGCGATCTCACGGAAACGCTTAAAATCAATTGCTCTGGGATAAGCGGAAGCACCTGCAACGATGAGCTTCGGACGGCATTCTTTTGCAATTCTCAAAACCTCATCGTAATCAATGTAGCCATTCTCATCAACTCCGTAAGGAACGCAATTGAAATACATACCTGAGAAATTTACCGGGCTTCCGTGGGAAAGATGTCCGCCATCTGCAAGGCTCATGCCCATGAATGTGTCTCCGGGCTGAAGGAGTGCAAAGAATACGGTCATATTAGCCTGAGCTCCGGAATGGGGCTGTACGTTTGCCCATGTGCAGCCGTAGAGTTTTTTGATCCTTTCGATGGCAAGGTTTTCGGCGATATCAACGCATTCGCAACCGCCATAGTAACGTTTTCCGGGATAACCCTCGGCGTATTTATTGGTGAGATGACTTCCCATTGCTGCCATTACTGCTTTGCTTACGAAATTCTCGGAAGCGATGAGCTCAATGTGGCTTCTCTGGCGCGCAAGCTCAAGGTTCATGGCATCGGCAAGTTCGGGATCGGCTTTTGTAATTTCTTCAAAATCGAACATGTCTTGGTTCCTCCGTTTGGAAATTTTGCTTTATTTTATCACAGTAGCGAAGAAAAAGCGAGATGAAATAAATTAAACATTCTTATCTCTATCATAAGAGGGATAAAAACTTAACATGTATTTCATAAAGAGCGATCAGGCCGGAAAGTGCAAAAATAAAGGAATGTAAAGAGTTTATATTAAGCTTGTTCCGTTGACATATTTATTAATTAATGTTATAATTCATGGTTATGAAGAAGATTGCCGGTGAAGCCGGCTTTAATTTTAGGAGAAGATGAGAGATATGGATTTTATCAGACATTTATTTGAAGGACAAGGCGAATTTATTTTAAGGATCGTTATCGCTGCGGCATGCGGTGCGGTAATCGGCCTTGAGAGAAGCAGACGACAGAAGGAAGCGGGACTTCGTACTCACATTATTGTTTGTATGGGCGCCACCTTGCTTATGCTGATCTCTAAATACGGCTTTTTTGATGTGATCGTCAGGGACAGCGTTCAGGTGGATGCTTCCCGTGTGGCATCAACCATAATTACGGGTATCTCGTTCCTCGGAGCCGGAGTTATCTTCCTTAAGGGTTCATCCATCAGGGGACTCACCACCTCGGCAGGTCTTTTTTCAACAGCTGCCTGCGGAATGGCGGTAGGTGCAGGAATGTATGTTATCGGTATCTTTACTACGATATTCATGGTAACTTTACAGTACTTCCTCCACAAATACAATCTGAGCTCAGAGACCATTGCTGCCACGGAGATCAGAATAGTATGCTACGATAAGCCGGAGATAGTTGAAAAGATCAAGGCCTACTTTACCGAAAACAAGGTTGAGATCGAAGAATTCACGATCAAGAGAAAAACCGACGGAACTTTGATCTACGATACCGTTGTAAAGCATTTAAAGCCCAACGAGCTGAATCACATCACAACGATACTTACAGAGGTTCCGGATGTTATGGAAGTCAGCTGTAATCAGTAAAAGAGATTTTGTATTGAATAATCAAAAAAAGTGTTTTATAATTCACGGGATACTTACGGATTCCCGTGAATTTTTATTGCAGATCTATCGGAGGACATATGGAAAACTACAAAAAAGAGTTTATTGATTTTATGGTTGAATGCAACGTGTTGAAGTTCGGCGATTTCACGCTTAAAAGCGGCAGAAGATCCCCTTTCTTTATGAATGCCGGAGCCTACGTTACCGGCGGACAGCTCAAGAAACTCGGCGAATACTATGCAAAGGCCATTCACGACAATTTCGGAGATGATTTCGATGTCCTCTTCGGACCCGCTTACAAGGGCATTCCCCTTTCTGTGGTTACCGCTGTTGCGTACTCCGAGCTTTACGGCAAAGAGATCCGCTACACTTCCAACAGAAAAGAGATCAAGGACCACGGTGACACGGGCATATTACTTGGCAGCAAGATACAGGACGGCGACAGAGTTGTAATGATCGAAGATGTTACAACATCCGGAAAGTCAATGGAAGAGACAGTACCCATTGTAAAAAGCTGTGGAGATGTGAAGATCGTGGGACTCATGGTGAGCCTCAATCGTATGGAAGTGGGACTTTCGGGTAAGAAAGCAGCACTTGATGAGATCACGGAAACCTACGGCTTCCCCGCAAAGGCTATCGTAACCATGGAAGAAGTTACCGAAGCTCTTTATAACAAAGAGCATAACGGAAAGATCATTATAAATGACGAGATAAAGGCTCGCATAGATGCTTATTATGAAGAATACGGAGCTAAAAACAAGAATAATTGAGCTTGCGGATGAGATGGCAGGCGAAACAATGCCCGAACTTACCGATGAGCTTTTCGGCTTGTTCGAGAAGAACGGGAATCGCCTGGCTTATGAAAACGTTTATTTTCCAAGAAGAAAGTTCCTGGCCGTTTACGGGATCTCAGCCATTCTCTTTAAGAGAAAAGAGGATATTGAAAAGCTGGAGTACGTATTGGACGAGATCTGTAAGGAAAAGACCTGGGCTCTTCCCGCTCACTGCGACAGGAAGAAAAGACCGGATATTGAAAAGGAGATAGACCTTTTTAATGCGGAGACAGCGGGAGCTCTTTCGGAGATCTTAAAGAGAGCAAAAGGGCTTTTGGATGAGAGTCTTTGCAAAAGAGTACGGAACGAGATCGCAAGAAGAGTGCTGATACCTTTTGCTTCGGAAGGATCAAAATACGGATTTGAAAATGCTCATCACAACTGGAATGCTGTTTGCTGCGGATCTGTCGGAACCGCACTCATAAATATCGGAGAAGAACTGCTGGGCAAAGAAAAGACGCTTGCAAATCTTAATAGGATCAATGCTTCCTTGAGTGTATTTGTTGACAGCTTTCCTGAGGACGGAGCTTGCCTTGAAGGTGCGGGATACTTTAATTACGGTATAGGTTTCCTGACGGCTTACGGAAGAAGATACAAGGAGTACATGAAGAAATCGGCTGATTTCTTTAAATCTCCTAAGATGGCAAAGATCAGCGAGTTCCCCAACATAGCATTTTTTCTTAACGGAGTGGCTGTCAATTTTTCCGATGCCACGGAAAATGAAAAGCTGCATTGCGGGATGCTTGCAGGACTTCAGGAACTTTGCGGTACGGAGTACTTTGTAAATGAAAATATAACGGCGGATTTTGATTCTGACCCATGTTACAGATTTTTGCCCCTGTTTGATGATCTGAACTACGGAGAAGAACTCAGATTACAAAAAAAGACTGCGGAAAAGAGACTGTCGGTACTTCCTTTTGCTGAATGGGCAGTGGCTGAGAATGCAGCAGGCTCGGGTTTCGCGACTAAAGGCGGTAACAATGCGGAACCCCACAATCACAATGATGTGGGAAGTTACATTTACCTGACGTCCGAAGGGACATCGGTCTGTGAACTGGGAGCGGGTGAATATACTGCGGATTATTTCGGGGCAGGTCGTTACAATATCCTATGTAACGGGACACAGGGACATTCGCTTCCTCTTATCGGAGGAAAGGGGCAGCTTACCGGAGAAGAGGCAAAGGCAGGGAGATTTGAGGTCACGGAAAGCGGTAATCTGATCAAGGTTGAAACAGATCTTACAGATTGCTACCATAACTGCGAAAGAGTAACGAGACAGCTGATCTTTGACTCGGTTGACGGCAGTCTGCAGATCAGGGATGAGATAATTTCAGGCGAAGAGATCTCTGACAGGATAATTTCCAAAAAAGATATTACGGACAAGATCGAAGTCTTATCCGAAGATTTTGAATTACAAATGCATCGCGAAGTCTTTAATAACCATCAGGGCGAGGAAGAAAGCATATGCATTTTTGAGATTAAGGAGAAAAAAGATGGAGATAATAAAAAAGGAGCTGACGGTAAAAGGCTTCACAGCATTACTTACAGGTTACATCCTTGATAATTACAAGGAAGTGGATCCGGACAGAAAGAGAAAAACAGTGCTGATCTGCCCCGGCGGAGCATATGCATGGACCTCTCCGAGAGAGGCAGAGCCCGTTGCGATCCGGCTTGCAAGCCACGGCTTTCAGTGCTTTGTGCTGGATTACTCCTGCTGCCCGACCGGAGCGGAGTATCCTGTGGCGCTTGCTCAGGCGCTTCTTGCCATTAAGACGTTAAGGGAAAACTCCGAAGCATGGCATGTGGATCCCGAAAAGATCGCCATCTGCGGATTTTCTGCCGGCGGACATCTGGCTGCAAACGTTTCCTGCGATTATAATAATGAGGAGGCATTGAAACTCATCGGCGGAAAGAAGGATGAGGGAAAGCCAAATGCCTCGCTTCTTTGCTATCCCGTGATCACATCCGGAGATTTCGCTCACAAGGACAGCATAAAGAATCTTCTGGGATCGAGATTCAGTCCCGAAATGGAAGAGTACGTTTCTCTTGAAAAAAGGGTGACGGAAAACAATCCGCCCACATTTCTTTGGCACACTTTTGAGGACAATGCGGTGCCTGTGCAGAATTCGTTGTTCTATGCGCTGGCGTTAAAGGAAAAGAATGTACCGTTTGAAATGCACATCTTCCCCAACGGCTCTCACGGGCTTTCATTGGCCGATCCCGAGACAAACAGGGCAGGGGTTGCGGGAACGCTTAAGGATGTCAGCAAATGGCCCGAACTGGCAGCGGCATTTTTGAACAAGACTTTCGGAGAATAAAGAAGGTACGGCTCAACAAATTTTTTAAATAAAGTGACAATACTTTTTTGAAGTGTTATAATAATCTCTGTATACCAAAAAGTTTGCTTTTGCAAAGCGTTGACGCTTTCGGAGCGGTCTTTATGGTATCGGATCATTATGACACTTTTTTTACGAGGAATGACATGAAGAAGGTAAACGGGATTCTCATTGTAATAGCGTTACTCAGCTTGGCACTCTTGGCTTTTATTGCCTATTCGACGGGAATTATCAAGTTGCCTGAGAGTCAGGCAAATTCTAAGGATCCCCAGACGGAATTTAAAGACGATTATGAGGAAGACTCCACCAAGAACAAAGAGATAGCCGTAACGATCGCTGAGAACCTTTTTTCTTATAAAAGCATTTCGGAAATCTATTCTTATGAATATCAAAAGATGGTACGGGACAGGATCAACATTCTGACAGAAGTCGGGGATTACAACGAAGACAACCCGCTTCTGATCCTGAATCCTTTCGGTACAAACACTCAATCGCTTTACACCTATTTCAAAACAACTGAACCCTGTGCGGTCTCCTATGCGGTCCACACTTCCACTTTGACTTCCGAAGCACCGGATTTCGGCGGCTTTGTTAAGGCTTCCATGGAAGAGCGCATCCTCCCAAACGGAGCAACAACGATAGTAGGAAATTCCTATGTGCACGAATTTGCCATTACAGGTCTGGTTCCCAATGAAACCAACATCATAACCATGCGGCTGATCGATGAAAACGGAGAAACAAGGATCCGCAGATTCTACTACAAGTTTGGAGATGTGGTTTCAAAGGATGAGGAGAAACTTACCGTTCAGGCAGGATTCAAAGTGGTGGCTGATGAAGTTACCGGGGAGAGCAAGGTGCAGAATGCCAGTGATGTGACTCTGGCAGAGGGAATGTATGCCATATTCTGCAAGAAAAACGATTTTGATTCCTATGTGAAACTTTACGATAACAGTGGCTTCCTGCGCGGAGAGATCCCGCTCGAGGACACTTTTGCCAAGAAGCTTTTTGTAAAAGACGGCGAGATTTATCTCTTTGTTTCTTCGAGTAAGCTTGTCAGGATCAATTCATTGGGTGAAGTTACTCACATTTACAGATCCAATGACTACACGTTCACCGGAGACTGGTGTGTTGACGGGAACGGGAACATCCTTGCGGCTGCCACAAGAAATGACAGAAGTGACATTTCAGAAAGAGATTGCATCGTCATCATTGATTTTACAGATGGCGACATCTATATGCTGATCGATTTTGCCAAGCTCATGACCGATTATCATGTTCGCAGAAAAGAAGCTGACTGGATCGGAATCTCGGGAGTTTCCTATATGGGAAACAACATGATAGTTGTGGCAGCGGACAAGCTTGATTCAATGATCAAGATCAGGAGGATCTACAACGATCCCAGACTTGTTTATTTTGCCGGAGACCCTGCGGCACTTGCGGGAACAGTCTACGAAAGCATGTATCTTTTCAACGAGGGTAACTTTGCTTTTTCTTCAACCACCGAAGTGGCGGGCTACGAGGAATACGACAAGATCAGGCAGTCACGTCAATACATTTGGACACTTGACAGAAATCTGAACTATACCTATGAAAAGAAAGAGGAAGGTTTCGGATACTATCTTAAGTATCTGACCGATGAAGACGAAAAAACGGTTCGTATCGCGGAAACCATAAAGCTTCCCGAGCTTACCGAGGATGCTTCGCTTTTTGAATACGGTGATAACTGGCTTTTTGTAAGCGGAAACGAAAGCGTGTTTTATGAGTACGACAATTGGTTCGATCTGATCGCTTCTTTCAAATTCACGGAGCCGGTGGTCAGAAAAACAGTCGAACAAATGGACTACGAAGAGGACAATCCGCCCCCGGATGATACTGTGATCTACATTGGGGCATGCAAGTTCGATCAATACGATTATCTTTTTACAAACGAGCTGGTCGTATATAAAAACGGCACTGTTTCGGAGGAAACCTCCTCTGAAGAAGGTGTTGAGAATTAACAGAGGTTTTGATGGGAAAAAGGTTATTTATTGCGGAAAAGCCCAGCGTGGCCCAGGAATTTGCCAAGGCTCTGCATGAGAATTTTTCGCGAAGAGACGGCTTTCAGGAGTCTGAAAACTCTGTGGTCACCTGGTGTGTGGGACATTTGGTGACTATGAGCTATCCTGAAGCTTACGATCCGGAAATGGCAAAATGGAAATTTGAAACTTTGCCTTTTCTTCCGAAGCAATACAAATACGAGATCATTCCGAGCGTTAAGAAGCAGTTTGACATTGTTAAAGGCCTTCTTTGCCGCGAAGATGTGGATTGCATATACATATGCACGGACTCCGGACGTGAAGGAGAATACATTTACCGTCTGGTGGACATGATGGCTCAGGTGCCTGCGGAAAAGGTCAGAAAAAGAGTCTGGATCGATTCTCAAACTGAAGAAGAGATCAAAAGAGGCATAGAGACCGCGAAGACCTGGGACGCCTACGACAATCTTTCCGAGGCTGCATTTTTAAGAGCCAAGGAAGATTACCTCATGGGCATCAATTTTTCCAGAGCACTTTCCATTAAGTACGGCTACAATGTGAGAAACTTCATGAAGCTGGATAAGATGGGTGCGATCGCAGTGGGCCGTGTAATGACCTGCGTGCTGGGCATGGTGGTACGACGGGAAAGAGAGATCAGGGATTTTAAGGAAACAAACTTTTACAGAGTTGTTTTAAAGACCGAAGCGGGATTTGAGGCAGAATTCAGAGCAGTTGAAGGCAGCAGGTACTTTAATACACCCTTCATGTACAAGGAGAATGGCTTTAAGGAAAAGAAGACGGCCGAAGAGCTGATGGAAAGCCTTAAAGGACTTCAGGCTACGGTTGCTTCCATCGAAAAGAAGGAGGAAAAAAAGAATCCCCCTTTGCTTTACAACCTGGCGGAAGCGCAGAATGACTGCTCCAGACTCTTCAAGATCAGCCCGGACGAAACACTTAAGGTCATACAGAATCTGTACGAAAAAAAGCTGGTGACTTATCCCAGAACCGATGCGAGAGTTCTTTCCACTGCCGTGTCAAAGGAGATAGCAAAGAACATTTCGGGACTTAAAAGTTTTGAGCCTTTGGCGGGCTTTGCAAACGAGATCCTTGAAGGCAAAAAGTACGTGGGGCTTGCAAAGACAAGGTACGTTGATGACAAAAAGATCACAGATCACTATGCGATCATTCCCACAGGTCAGGGCATCGGAGGTTTAAGGCAGCTCCCTCTTATGGAACAGAAGGTTTACGAACTGATCGCAAGAAGATTTTTAAGCATATTCTATCCGCCTGCGGTTTACAGCAAGGACTCCATCGTTTTAAAGGTGGGTGACGAAAGCTTTTTCGCCAACTTCAAGGCGCTTAAGGATGAGGGGTACTTTAAGGTTTCCAACGTCAAAAAGAAGGACGATGGGAAACAGGAAGAAAACGGAGACGACAAGAAAAAGGACGATGAAGCCGATTCCGAGATCTCGACCGAGCAGCTTGCAGGGATCAATAAGCTGAAAAAGGGCGATGTTTTAAACGTTCAGAACATGGAGATCAAGGAAGGAAAAACTTCACCTCCCAAAAGATACACATCAGGTTCTTTGATCCTTGCAATGGAAAATGCGGGACAGTTTATTGAAGATGAAGAACTGAGAGCACAGATCAAAGGCTCAGGCATCGGAACCAGTGCCACAAGAGCAGAGATACTGAATAAGCTTGTAAAAATACAATACTTGAATCTAAACAAAAAAACGCAGATCTTTTCTCCCACCAAACTTGGGGAGATCATTCATGAAGTGGTTACCGGCTCAATATCCTCGCTTTTGAGAGCGGATCTTACAGCAAGCTGGGAAAAGGGACTCACACAGGTGGCAGAGGGGCAGATAACCGGCCGTGAATATATGGAAAAGCTTGAAGGATACGTCACAAGAATGACAGACAGAGTAAAGAACAGCAACATTAACTCGGCTTTGAGCAATGCCTTTATCAGCGTGGAAAGGAATTACAAATGATAGCCGATTACAAGATTGAAAAATTGTTTGAAACAGAGGAATCCATCGCCATAGATGAGATCAGAAAGTTTGAATATCCCTGGGAGGTCCTTCCTCACATCGGAGAGATCATCCTGAAATTGGGTGCAGGCCTCGGAGAAGATTATGAGAAAAGAGGAGAAGACATCTGGATCCACAAGACAGCCAATGTTTTCCCCACCGCTTACATTAAAGGACCCTGCATCATCTGCGCGGAAGCTGAAGTCAGACATTGTGCATTTATCAGAGGCAATGCTCTTGTGGGAGCAAAGGCTGTTGTGGGAAATTCTACCGAGTTAAAAAATGTGATCCTGTTTAATAATGTGCAGGTTCCCCATTACAATTATGTTGGGGATTCGATCCTTGGCTTTAAATCACATATGGGAGCAGGATCCATCACATCCAATGTTAAATCCGATAAGACTCTTGTAGTTGTTAAGGACGCATTAAGCGGTGAAAGCTTTGAAACAGGACTCAAGAAAATGGGCGCGATCCTGGGCGACAACGTGGAAGTGGGCTGCGGCTCGGTTTTAAATCCCGGAACCGTTATAGGAACACATACAAACATATACCCGCTTTCCTCCGTCAGAGGCTGCGTACCGGGTAATAACATTTACAAAAATCAAAACGAGATCGTAATTAAAAGATAGGGGAATAAAGATGAGCGAAGAAATGAATGATATGACAATGGCCGATTTTGAGAAGGAGATCAACGGATCCTTCAGAGCGGTAAATCCCGGAGACATTTTAACCGGAACGGTGATCGGAGTTTCGGATACAGAAGTTACTTTGGATCTCAATTACTTTGCGGAGGGCATTATAAAGATCGATGAACTTTCAAACGATCCCCGCTTTTCCATTAAAGGTGATGTGGCTGTCGGAGATGAGATCCGCGCAGTGGTTATCAGAGAAGACAGAAACGGGAACATCCTTCTTTCAAAAAAGCAGGCTGACAACATCCTGGCATGGGATAAGCTTAAGGAAATGCAGAGCGAGAAAAAAGTAGTGAGTGTCAAGGTGGCAAGCAGTACAAATGCCGGAGTCATCACCTACCTGGAGGGCATTCGTGCCTTCATCCCCGCTTCCAAGCTGGCTGTTTCTTACGTTGAGAACACAGAGGAGTACGTCGGAAAGACGTTGGATGTTATTGTGATCACCGTGAACGAAGCTGATCAGAAGCTGGTGCTTTCCGCAAAGGATGTGCTTTTTGACAGAGAAAGAGAAGAGAGAAATTCAAAGATCGCCCGTATCCCCGTCGGTACAGTTACCGAAGGAACAGTGGAAAGGATCGAGCAGTACGGAGCTTTTGTTTCCATCGGAAACGATCTTCAAGGACTGCTTCACATCTCTCAGATCTGCGATAAGAGACTTAAAACTCCCAGGGAAGTTCTTGAGATCGGGCAGAAAGTTAAGGTCAAGATCATCGATGTCAAGGATGGTAAGCTTTCTCTTTCCATGAAAGCGGTAGACGAGAAGGATGAAGTCGAAGAGGAAGTTAACGAGGCACCCGCCGAGTATATGTTCGGAGATGACGAACCCGTGACCATGGCAGGCCTTTTTGCGGGTATTAAGTTAAAAAAGTAGGATTTTTGCTTCACTTCAGCAGTCAAATTTCACCTTGCGGATTGATTGCAAAATTTGTATACTAATATTTTGAACATGTGTTTGCAGAGAAGATCTGCATTCACTATCGAAAACCATTCTACGGAGGCTAACATGGAATTCGGCAAGACAGTACTAAGACATGTTTATATCGACATAATCGTTAAAGACCACATGCTTGACGAGGTTTGTCTCTATCAAATAGATTACAAGGGAGACAAGAGCTTCAGAAACGAGGAGATCCTCTTTTCACAGCCGCTTCCGGTAGAAAGCACCGATGACGAGGGAAATGCGATCGTTATCCCTGCGGAAGAAGTGGATCTTCGCGCCGCGTTCTTTGACAAGATCGTGGAATACAGAAATTCAGGCATAGAGATTCGGTACTTTGCGGTTAATGCCAAGGAAGTCATGCTGTATCTGATCGAGCCTTTGAAAAGCGTTAATCCCAAGGCTAAGAGAATGTTTAACGAGATGGCAGCGGAATGTCTTCCTCATGAGTGGCTTACAGACTGCCTCAGCATGCTCAGAGTCATTCCCATGACAGATTTCGATGAGATCCCTGAAATGTCTGCGGGCATCAGAAGAAGACTCAAGGAAAAATTCCATGAAGTTGCAAATGAGATAAAGAGAGAGAAAAAGACACACATCTTTGCATCCTACGAAACTCCCGTAACAGGACCTGAACTTCTTTTCTGTATTACGGATGAGAATATGAACGTGATCGAGGATGTGAGACTTCACGGACATATAAATGATGACATCGTGGTTTCAAAGGCCAGTGATTTCATCAACAAGTATCCCGATGCGGACATTCTGATCAACAGATCGGAGATCAGATTATATGCCCTCTTTAAAAAAGCGGAAAGCTATACGGATAAGAAGTCGACAGAGATCGTTTACTCCCTGGAGAGTATGCTGACTGCTTTGGGAAAGAGAAACGGAAATACAAATTTTGAGACTTACAGAGATTACATCAAAAATGCCGAAGACTTGAGATTCGGAAGATTTGATGATAACAGGATCCACAGCATCCACACCTTCAGACTCCCCATGAGCTACAATACGGATAGCGCTTGGGACATCAATTTCTCAGGGAATTCCATGTGGACCTGTGACGATGAATTCGGACTTTCTTACACTCTTGTGGGTGACAGCAGGGACGGAGAGAAGAAGAAAAAGAAAAACGGCGGTGAAGAGATCTACGGAAAGCTTTCTGTCGAGAAGGACAGAGAACGTTTCGTATTGCGTATAAGCAGAGTAAATGTTAAGAAGTACGTTTCGGGCTACGCGGTATTGACCGTTGAAGCCGAGAATCATTTCTATCCCGGGAAGAGAGACAAGGAACGTATCAATGAGCTTTGTTCGTCACTTTGGCGGTCAAAGTTTATGGGAGACAGTTATCCGGACATTTTGAATATTCAGATGAGATGCGGAGACAGGATCTATGCCATCGAAGCAAATCAGAGAAGTGACGGAAACACTGTTCCCTGGGTAGCATTGCTCATGGATCTCGGAAGAAAGAAAAAGAACAGCGGTTCAGCCAAGTTCACCGCATCCACCCTTTCGGATAAGATGTTTTCAATGATCGATGAGGGAGATGCAAAACGTATCGAAGATGCAAATGATGAAGTGATCAATAAGAGCCTCATCAAGAGCGAGTACCTGCTCCAGCTGGAAATGTATCTTGCGGAGGTTATTTCTCCGAAGGGAAACAGGGACTTCTGCAGTCTTACCAATAAGCAGAAGAAACAGGTCAAATTGATAAGAGGTGCTCTTGCTTACATGGTCGGTTCTTACTGTTACGATGAAGAGCAGGGGGAATTTGCCGGAGCGTACAGATACGTCAATAAGATCAGAAAGATAAGAGAAACTGAGGACAGGCTTGAAAGAAAGCTTGACATGCTCTACGAATAAGACTTGAAGATGAGGTGAAAAAAAGATGGGAACAGAGATTTCGTCGGCCGTAATCAGAAGACTTCCGCGTTATTACAGATATCTCGGAGAACTGATGGCACATGATGTTGTAAGGATTTCTTCCAAGGAACTCAGCGAACGAATGGGAGTGACTGCTTCACAGATACGTCAGGATCTCAACAATTTCGGAGGCTTTGGCCAGCAGGGATACGGCTATAATGTTGAGTATCTCTACACTGAGATAGGTAAGATCCTTGGCCTTGACAGAAAGAAGGAAATGATCGTTATCGGAGCCGGAAATCTGGGAAGAGCTCTGGCAAATTATTCGGATTTTGAGCGCAGAGGCTTTATCATTAAGGCATTGTTTGACATTTCTTCCAATCTTGTCGGAAAGAGCGTGAACGGCATACCGGTTCTTTCCATGGAGAAGATACCAAGTTATCTTAAGGAAAACAAGGTGGACATCGCAGCCATTACGATACCCAAGGAATCAGCTCCTCAGGTGGCAGCGGATCTGGTCAAGGCAGGCATAAAGGCAATTTGGAACTTTGCTCCGACAGATCTTTCATTGCCGGACTATGTGGTACAGGAAAACGTACATCTTACGGAAAGTCTTATGAGACTTTCTTACAAGCTCAGAGCATCAGAGGATAAATAATGAAATATTCGCTTAGTGCATCGCAGGCAAAGGAAATAGACAGATATACGATAGAAGAGATTGGAATCCCGTCGGAGGTCTTGATGGAAAAGGCCGCAATGGGAGTGGCCTATGCTGTCCGAGAAATTGCAAATCACAGTGATGAGATCATTGCTGTATGCGGAATTGGAAAGAACGGCGGAGATGCCATTGCAGCCGCCAGGATCCTTGCTATGGCGGGATACTCTGTCAAGATCAGGATTCTTGGGGACATGAAAAATGCCGCCAAGGAAACAAAGCTGCAATTAAAGATCGCCAAAAACGCGGGAGTAAAGGTGCTCAAAAAAGTAAATTACTCCGACTTCAGAGTGGTTATTGACGGCATTTTCGGCATTGGTTTGTCCAGGCAGATCACAGGCGACATATACAAAGAAATCGAACAGATCAATGCGACCGGGCTGCGCGTTATCTCGGTGGATGTTCCGTCGGGAGTGGGGGCAGATGATGGTCGCATTTTCGGAATAGCGGTAAGAGCTGACGTTACAGTGACTTTCGGAAGCATAAAAACAGGCTGTCTTCTTTATCCCGGTGCAGAATACGCCGGAAAGACGGTTATCTGGGATATTGGAACAGATAATTCCATGCTTTCCGAGCCTCCGAGCACATTTTATTATGACGAGGATCCTCAGCTTCTGCTGCCTCCCAGAAAAATGAATTCAAACAAGGGAACCTACGGAAAAGTTCTGGTGGCTGCGGGATCCGGCAATATGGCAGGTGCGGCTTATCTTGCTGCGGCAGCGGCTTACAGGACAGGTGCGGGACTTGTCAGAGTTCTGACTACGGAAAATAACAGAGAGATCATACAGAAGAAGCTTCCCGAAGCGGTGCTGACCACATACAAAGTAAAAGAAAACGGTGCTTTGGATGAGGACAGTGTGGCAGACATTAAGGAAGCCATAGAATGGGCTACGGTGATACTGATCGGACCGGGAATAGGTCAGAAAGGTGCGGCCGCAAGCATATTAAACTATGCATTAAGCGAATGTAAGGTCCCTCTCATAATAGATGCGGACGGGATCAACATCCTTTCGAAGCTGATCACGGAGAAGACCGGTGAAAAGGCTTCATCCGAGGAGAGAATTAAAAAACTGGCGGAGATCCTTCCGGCCGGAACGATACTCACTCCTCACAAAAAAGAACTTTCAAGACTTATCGGAGTTTCTTTGGCAGAGCTTTCCATGTGCCTTTACAGTGCGGCTGAAAAGTGCACCGTTGGCAATGATCTGATCTTTGTTAAGAAGGATGTTCGTACATTGGTTTCCTTTGGAAATTCAAATTATATTAATGTCACCGGAAATGACGGAATGGCCACAGGCGGTTCCGGAGATGTTCTCGGAGGCATTATTGCAGGTCTCATTGCTCAGGGAGAAAGCAGAAAAGCTGCAGCAATGACAGGCTGCTACATCCACGGACTTGCGGGAAACGCGGCAGCTGCGAGAACGGGCGCCAGATCTATGCTTGCAGGAGACATTTTGGAAGCAATACCCGAGATAATCTCTCCCAATAACAAACAGAAAGAAAGTAAGTAATGAACAATGATTTTCATCGCGTTCAGGCAAACATCAACCTGGATGCCATCAGACAAAACATTTTAAACGGTAAAAAGTTATTAAAGCCGGGAACCAAAATGATGGTAGTGGTGAAGGCTGATGCCTATGGCCATGGGGCTTTTAATATAGTAAAAAACGTCGACGACATTTCGGACGCTTACGCAGTGGCAATCCCCGAAGAGGGTGTGGAATTAAGAAAGAAAGGTGCCACAAAAAAGCCCATTCTTGTATTGGGATACACCTTTCCGGAACTTTGTGAAGAGGCTATCCTTAATGACATCGCTCTTGCGGCATTCGATTTCGAGACAGTAAAAAGCTACGATGAAGTTGCTGCGAAACTCAACAAAAACGCGGTGATCCACCTGAAACTGGACACAGGAATGAGCAGGATCGGCTATCAGTGTGACACTGAGGAGCAGATCGAAAAAAGCCTGGAGGACATCAAGAAGATATATGCCTTAAAGCACGTTATTGTTGAAGGCATGTTTACGCATTTTTGCAAGGCTGACGAGCCGGACAAGACTTTTGCCAGAGGACAGCTGGCAAAGTACCTGAGATTTGCGGAAATTTTAAAGAACAACGGCATCGAGATCCCCATAAAGCACGTTTGCAACAGCGCGGGCGTGATCGATATTCCCGAGGGCGATCTGGATATGGTGCGTTTCGGAATCACTACCTACGGCATGTATCCGACGGATGATGTGACAAAGGAGAGATGTCCTGTGGTTCCTGCGATGGAGCTGAAAACAAGGATCTCCATGGTGAAGGTTCTTCCGGCGGGAACAGGCATAGGGTACAGCGGCACTTATGTTTGCAAAGAAGATCGCAGGATCGCTACGATACCCGTGGGATACGGAGACGGCTTTCCGAGAGGACTTTCCAACGCGGGCAGGGTGCTGATAAACGGCAAAACGGCGCCGATCCGTGGCAGGATCTGCATGGATCAATGCATGGTGGATGTGACGGACATTCCGGAAGCACATGTGGGATCTGTGGTTACGCTCATTGGCAGAGACGGTGATGAGTTTATTTCCGCAGAGGAGATCGGAGCAACTGTGGGGAATTCTTTCCACTACGAAGTTGTCTGCGATGTGGCGAAACGTGTTCCCAGAGTGTACTACCGTGACGGTAAGGTGATTGCCGTACAGGATAATTTTAAGGACTGATATTAAGATATGAGAACTATAGATACATTTAAAATGGAAAGGCCCGGGCTCGTACAGGTGGGAGACGTGTGCGACATCAGAGAGGGCTTGCTTCCCAACTCGGTTTTCTACTATGTGGTGGAACCGGCTGTTGCAATGAGCGGAAATCTTCCATTAAGTGAAAGACTTGTGGATAAGGCAGGAAATGTGATCGCCAAAGGGAAGATAGCGGATATTAAGGAAACTGACAGAGGTTACTATTTGACTGTAGAATTCGAGGATTAGTATGAACATCCCTTTTGAGATGCAGGACGCAATAGAAAAACTACTTGAGGAACGCAGCATCTCTAAGATCAGAGACTGCGTTTCTTCTGTTTGTGAGCGTTACAACAATGATTCGGGCCGAGGAAAAGTTTTGGTCAAGAACGAGGAAGAGGCTGTGAGCTACGCGATCTCCAGGATGCCCGGAACCTTTGGAGCCGTAAAAACCGCTGTAAGAGCTTTTAAAGAAGAAACAGAAGAGGCTTTGGAAGACGGAAGCCTTGAGATCAAAAGTCTCGCAGACATCGGTGCGGGAACGGGAGCAGCCGTATGGGCAGCCGCATCTGAATTTGACTTCGACCGCATCACCTGCTTTGAAAGAGAAAGCAGCATGATCGCCACCGGAAAGCATATGCTTGCTTTCGGCGAAGACGTTATGAAAAATGCCGCATGGATACAAGGAGATGCGGTAAAGGGTAAGGATGGCGGCTCAAAAGCAGATCTGGTGACGGCTTCATACATAATGAACGAATTGAGGCCGGAAGACAGAGAAGGCTTTTTGAAAATGCTGTGGGAGACGGCAGATAAGGCTGTAATCCTTCTTGAACACGGTACAAAGGTTGGATTTCAAAATGTTTTGTACGCAAGAGATTTTTTTACTAAAAACGGAGCTTCGGTTGTTGCACCCTGTACTTTTTCCGACGGGTGTCCATTACCTGCCGACGACTGGTGCCATTTCACCTGCCGCATGCAGAGAAGCAAAGTGCAAAAGTTTGTAAAAGGCGGAGATGCGCCCTATGAGGATGAAAAGTTTTCTTACATTGCGGTTCTAAAAACACCCTTGGGAGAGGGGCGGAATGAATCGGACAGGAAAGCACGTATTATCAGGCATCCGATAACAAATAAAGGTTGTGTTGAATTCAAACTCTGCTCAAAAAGAGGCATTGAAAATGCAAAGGTTACATCACGTGACAAAGAACAGTTCAAGGCCGCCAGAAAAGCGGAGTGGGGAGATAAATGGTAACTTTTGTTAAATAAAAGGAGGAGAGTTATGAAAAAAAGAAGGTTTTGGGTAGTGTTGCTGGTGGTCGAAGCGGTGCTTTTTGTGGCTTCTTATGCGATAGGGATCGCAGTGGATCTTCATTTGGCAGCTGAGCTGGCAGACAGCGGACATAAGGGACACGGGGCGCCTGTGTGCATGTTGCTGTTTCCGGCCGGAGTCTTTTTGGCAAGTGCGGTGGTGGATCTGATCATTCTTTTTATCAGGTATTTGCCCAAATTGTTTGAGAGAAGCAATACGAGAGCGACTAAAGATAATAAAGAATCGGATCTTGAACTTTGGGATAAAAACGGAAATTTGAAATGAATCATCGAAAGGCACCTTCGGGTGTCTTTTTTTGCGGAAAAAGTATAATTGCAAATCTTTATACATTGTTTCTTGAATATTTTGAATATTTTGATTTCTTCTTTCATTACAGAATGATATTATCTTCATGATATACATTACTCAACGAGGAGGTAGTTATGGCAGAAAACGGAGTAAAGAAGGTAAGAAAAAAGATGTCTCTTAAGGTCATACTTACGGCGATGGTACTTTCGTCACTTGTATTGGTCGGGGGGACGATAACTGTAGTGGCCACGGTAAATCTCCAAAAAGGTATGGAAGAAGAGGTCCTTCAGGGCGTTAAAGCTGCTTGCCAGACATATGCAATGGTGCTTCAGTACACCTCGGATGATCAGGCGGCGTCTGCTAATCTTGAATACGACATGAACAAAAAGACAGGCTATGATTATACATATTTTGTCAATGATACAAGAAAAAGATCCAGCATAAGCGGTGCTGTTGGAACAAAGGCAAGCGATGCAGTCATTGCGGCTGTTCTTAAGGGTAAAGAAAGCTATCAGGCAAAGGGTGTTGTTATCAACGGAGAGAAATACTATGTTTCCTATGAGCCGCTGTTTGAAAACGGAACCGGGAATGTTTACGGTATGGCCTTTGTCGGGCTTAAAAAAACCGATATCAGTAAGTACATAACAACGCGTTTGGGAATCATCGTTTCACTGGCAATTATATTTGTTGCGTTGTTTACGGTGCTCACGATAATGTACGTGTTAAAGATCGTTCAGGCATTGGATGAGGACGTAAACGCTGTAAGAAAAATGTCAACCGGTGATCTGAATGTTAACCTGAGCGATAAGGTGAAAATGCGAACGGACGAATTGGGCGAAATGTCAAATGCTCTGGCGGATATGGCAGGGAAGATGCAAAGCGTTATCGGAAATGCCAGAGTTACTTCCGGAGAAGTGGATGAATCGGCGAGCTATTTGTACAATACGGTAAAGACGATCGCTGAAACATCCGACAACGTTGCTATAGCTGTAAATCAGGTCGCAGACGGTGCATACAGTCAGGCGGAGTCATTACAGGAAGCAGTGAAGAGCGTAGGGCACATCAATGAAGCTGTCAGCCTCATCATCTCCAATACAGATGAAATGCATGGAATAGCAGATCAGATGCAGGAGAATTCCAAGGCAAGTCAGGACAAACTTGCGGAACTCAAGGTTTCCACCAACAGAAGCATCGGTGCGATCAACGGCATTGTTGAACTCATCGGAAACACAAATTCCGCTGTCACTACAATAAGCGAAGCAGTGGCTATAATCGATGCCATTGCTGAACAGACAAATCTTTTGTCCCTTAATGCGAGCATAGAATCCGCGAGGGCGGGTGAAGCGGGCCGTGGCTTTGCGGTTGTTGCGGATGAGATCCGTCAGCTGGCAGACCAGTCTGCGGATGCAGCAAAGAACATTCAGGAAGCAATGAAGGGACTGTCGGACGATTCAAATAAGACCATGGAAGAGGCAGGTATCGTTCAGGAAGCAATGAACATCCAGAATGAAACTATCCATCAGACCATAGAAAGGTTTGATGCGCTTATCTCTGACATAGACAGATCTGTTACACTTACAAAAGAGATCGTTAAAAATGTGGATAAGACGGAAAAAGCCAGCAACAGCATTTCCGAAACCATCACCAATCTGTCTGCGATCTCCGAAGAAAATGCTGCAAGCTCTGAAGAAACCAAAGCGTCTATGCAGGAGCTTACCGACACAATGGAATTCCTGTCCAAGAAGGCAAACGGCCTGAATACGGTTGCGGATACGCTGGATAAAGAAATGGCATTTTTCAGTTAAGAGAAATGGTGAAAGAGAACAGAATAATAAACGGAGAATAGCTAATAAAGACACCTCTATTCATTTTTAACGTGAATAGAGGTGTTTTATTTGCTTTTTTTGAGCTTTTATAACCGACATATGGCCTATGAAAATCAGATTTAAAACGATATTGTTATTGAATTAACAGAACAAAAGTGCTAAATTATTTCGAGTGCCTATGCGCACAATAATCTTATGAGGAGGAAACAAAGTGAAAAAATTTCACAAAAAAATTGCAGCTTTACTTATAATCTCTGTTATTTTGAGCTTAATGCCGGCGGGAACAGCATTTGCAGATGAAAAATATGAGATTATATACGCTCTGCAGGATTCATTTACTGTACTCTATGATAACGAGTATACAATGAATGTAGGGGACCAAGTTGATTTTTGCTTCTTTGGTGCACCCTCTGATTGGACTACCTGTTATAAAGGATGGACATCAAGCAATAAGGCTGTTGCAACTGTTGATAACAAAGGTGTTGTTACAGCTAAGTCACAGGGAACGGCTTATATTACTGTTCAACTGGGAACGTCTTGTACCGGAAGCCTCAGGATCAATGTCGGAGACAAAGTTACACTTGGAAGCTCCGCAGAGAGGGCAATGAATTCTCTCTATCTTGAGAACATTTCCGACACATATGACTTGAATTTCTATGGCGTTTCGGATTGGAATACTGTAAAATCTCACACAAAATTATCTTGGAAGTCGTCTGATACCAAAGTCGCCACAGTAAATAAGATCGGCTTAGTAAAGGCTGTTTCTGCTGGAAAAGCAAGTATCAGTCTTTTGATCGGTTTTGACAACGGCGCTGCTATTGAGACAGTTCCCTGCGAAGTTACCGTTGATAAGACAAAGATCGTATCTTCACAGAAGGAGCTTGAAAAGGCTCTTAAAGACAATACTTTAACTAAAATTGTTTTAAGAACGGAAGAGGTAGCGGCTTTTGAAATCCCTCAGGGAGATTATAAGAATATCAAGCTCGTTGTAGACGTACCAAATGCGGACGTCGTAAACAGAGGAGTTTTTAAAGGCATATGCTTAGCCAATATAGCTGAAGACACTTTTATTGAAAATGCAGTGGGTAATGACATTATCATCACAGCTGCCAAGGCACATGTTGTAGTAACTGATGAAGCACAGGTAAGCAATATCAGGGTAATTGATACTGCAGACAATAAAGCAACAATGGCTTGGGCGACGGGAACAGGTTTTAACAATACGGTTTCCGAGAACACAGCAGCACAAAGCAAAACTGATGTTCAAGCTCTTAACATTGAAGTAAATGGAAACGTTGAAAATATTGTTCTTGATTCAAATTCGGACATTACGATCCGGGTTGAGGGAAAAGTAGAAAATGTAGAAGTAAATTCCGCATCGGATCTCGCCTTAAAGGGTGATGCTTCAGAAGCAGTTTCTGTTGTTGTTTCCGACGCAGCAGACGGAACAAAGATCGATACAAATGTTAAAGTTGATGTTGATACTTCTTCAAAAACTCAGATCAATCTTGCAGGTGGAGCTGAAGGTAGTGTTATCCTTGCAAAGAATGAAGAAAAAGCAGTTTCTGTTGAAAACCGTACGAAACAGCAGGTTTCTGTTACTTCCGATAAGGGAGCGGAGATCAAGATCAGAGCCGGAAGAACCGGAGTTATGGATCTGACCGTAACAGCAACACCTACTGCTGCACCTGTATCCTCAAGAGGTGAGAATACATATACACCTACCTATTCATCAAGCTATACTCCTGAACCTACAGCAACGCCTGTACTTACAGCGACTGCTACGCCTGTACCTACAGCAACGAATACCCCTGTACCTACGGCAACCAGCACACCTGTACCTACGGCAACCAGCACGCCTGTACCTACAGCAACGAATACGCCTGTACTTACAGCGACTGCTACGCCTGTACTTACAGCGACTGCTACGCCTGTACCTACAGCGACAAATACGCCTGTACCTACAGCAACGAATACGCCTGTACCTACAGCGACTGCTACGCCTGTACCTACAGCGACAAACACGCCTGTACCTACAGCGACAAATACGCCTGTACCTATAGCAACGAATACGCCTGTACCTACGGCGACAAATACGCCTGTACCTACGGCAACGAATACGCCTGTACCTACAGCGACAAATACGCCTGTACCTACAGCAACGAATACGCCTGTACCTACAGCAACGAATACGCCTGTACCTACAGCAACGAATACGCCTGTACCTACGGCAACCAACACGCCTGTACCTACAGC
>JAILNG010000186.1 GCA_024691875.1 Lachnospiraceae bacterium
ATATGAAGCTTATGGATAAATTGGTTCCGGACAGCAAAATATATGCCTGCATGAGCCTTTTTCCGGGGAAGAGTTCGGAAGAGGTGAGGAGAAATCTGCTGGCGGATCTTAAGAAAAGGATGCTTAAATTTCTGCCGGTGATCCTGCTGCTTCCTGTGCTGTTCGCTCTTTCCGATCACTTAAAGAAAGAGGAAACGCCCGCGATCCACAGGGAGGATGTGAACGGAGAAGCAATCGAGATCCCTGTGGTTCTGACGAACGGCTCCGAAACCCACGAAGTACTTTTGAAGCTGAATCCGGTCGCTATGAGCGATGCAGAGATCGATGAAATGCAAAAAGAGATCGAGCCGGTTCTTGACAAACTGGTTTTGGGCGAAAATCCGTCATTTAACGAAGTTTCAAGTGATCTTTTCTTTGCGGAAGAGGTGGAGGGCTTTCCGGTCCTCGTGTCCTGGAGCACGTCGGATCCGGGGATCATCGGAACCGACGGAAAGATACGCCCGGAGGACGAGGAACGGACAGCGCTGATCTGTGGGAAAGTGTACTATGGTGAGGAATTCAGACTCTACGAACGGCTTGTCACAGTAACGCCTCCGCAATTCACCCCCGCCGAAGAAGAATTCAGACTCTTAATACGGGAATTACAGGCATATGAAAAGCAGACGGGTTACGATCGGGAATTCGTTTTGCCGGAAGACGTTAACGGAGCGAGGGTGGATCTGGTGAGTAAAAAGAAGTTGCCGTCTGTGGGTTTGGGCGTATTCTTCGGGCTTTTGCTTGGCATAGGGGCCTGGAGCAACTTCTTTGGCTCACTGAATGAAAAGAGAAAAAAGAGACTTTCAGAAGCCGAAAGTGACTGCAAGGATTTTCTGTCAAAGCTGTCGATCCTTTTGGCAGCGGGACTTCCTTTAAGAGGTGCATGGAAGAAGATGACGGAGGATCTGGAGCGTGAGGGAAGGAAAACCATGCTCAGTGAGAACATGGCAGTCACCGTAAGGGAATTCATGAACGGATGTCCGGAAAGCATCGCTTACGAGAGGTTCGGAGAGAGGATGGAGCTCACAAGATACCAAAGAGTGGCGGCGGTTTTGTCACAGGCTGTCACAAAGGGAGTTTCGGAGCTTCCGGAATTGCTTTCCGCCGAGATCAGAGAGGCGGTGGCAGATGAAAAGGAACAGATAAAGATCAGGGGAGAACAGGCGGGAACCAAGCTTCTCATGCCCATGATGGGCTTTTTGGTGATAGTTTTTGCAATACTTCTTGTACCTGCTTTTATATCATTTTAAAGGAGAAAAAGATGAAAAGAAAATTTGAAGTTTCAGGGGTGGGAGTCATAGAGATCATCCTCATCCTGGTAGTTTTGATCGCGCTTGTGCTGGTTTTCAAAGATCAGCTCACGTCTCTTATAAACGATGTTTTTGCAAAGATAAATGCCAATGCTTCTAAGATCATCAAATAGACAACAGGGCAGTATAACGGTTTTTCTTGCTTTTATGCTGATCCTGATGACCTCTTTTGTGTTCACTACGCTGGAAGGGGCCAGGATCACAGGCTCAAAAGCTCAGCTTACCATGCTTTCGGAAATGGCGGCGGACTCGTTTGCGTCAAATTATTACTATCCTTTGTTTGAGGAATACGGCCTTTTGGCTGTTGACGGAGGATTTGGAGGAAAGGAAGCTGATAAGGACAGGATCAAAAAGGAGATCTTGGGCTATCTCTCACCTTTTTATGAAAATTCCGAGGGAGGTTTGCTTTTGGGAAACTCGCCGGGAATTAAGATCGATACGACCGGAACTCTTTTGAACAGTGAAAAGGCAGGCCTCAGGCAGCAGATCAGGGATGAAGCCGTCTATGAGGGAGCGGAACTCCTTCTGGAAGGCATATTGGGAAACGAAATGTTTGAATCCGCGGATGTTTTACAGGAAGTTTACGACAAGCAGGCGGAAACGATGGAGGCGGCAGCGGCCGTCACAAGTGAGATCCTTAAGCTTATGACACTGATCGACGGTGTGCTTACTACCGATACGGGACTCGAACTGTCTGACGACGGTAAGATCCTGATGAATATCGGTTTTCTTAAGATACTGGGGCTTAAGGATGAGAGCTACATGAAGGGAACCTACGGAAATCTGCAGATCTTTTCTGCAGCCAAGGGAAAGATCATCTATCTTGATGATGTGATCGAAAGGGAGCTGGTCTCTCTGAATGAACTTGAGCAGTTAGACTCTGAACTGTCTGAGAAAAGAAACGAACTGACAGAGCTTGGTATGAAGAAGCAAGATACGGATGCTGAGATTGAAGGGCTTATTGAAGAAAAAGAGATCCTCTTGTTAAACACGGAAACTGAGAAAGATGAAGCGAGGACTGAAGCCATTACGGAAAAGATGACCGAGCTCAGAAACTTTTCGGACAATCTTTCGGAAGACATGAGGGTTCTGCGTGTGGTCATTACAGATCTGGAAAAAGCAAGATCAGACAAGGCTTCTGCGTGCAGATCCGTTTATGAGCTGATTGGAAGGATCATAGGAACAGGACTTTACAATTCAAGGGAATCGATCAAAGAACTTGCCGCAGTAAAGATTAAACAAGAGGCTGCAAGACTTGCGGCGGATGAGTATGAGGCATTTTTAAAGGAAACTGAAGGACTTCCGGGAGAGATCCTTAAAAGTCTTTTGGATGACACGGCCAACCTTAAAGCATATATGACACTTGAAAAGAGCGGCTATGACACGGATAAGATGCTTCAGACCTTGAGCAAAAATGTTGTTCTCTTATACACGGCAGAACTTCCGGCTTTTGAAAGCGAAGCCCCTGCAAAAATGATGCGTAATCTTCAGAAAAGTCGCAGCTGTATCGGAGAGATGACATATGCCTGTTTAAAATTTAATTACGGAGGACTGAAAGCCACTTCCGAGACAGGGGAAAATGTTAAGGCAACCTTGGCTCAGGCTGTATCGGGGGGACTTTTAAAATATCTCGGAGTGGAAGAGGTTTCGAAAAAGAAGCTGAACGGTTTGGAACTTCCTTCAAAGGGAGATTGGGAAAACGATTCCGATGACGTGTTTACGGCCTTTGACAAGATGAGTGAATTTTTTAAAGAAGCGGATCCCGGAGAAACGCTGAAGAAAGCGGGAGAAACCTTGGCTTCAGATTTTGTGACCGAGGTTTGGCTGGCAAATCATTTCTCGAATTTCGCGGCTCAAAGATCGGACACTATGCTTGCTTATGAAAGAGAATACGTCCTTGCGGGAAAACAGACGGATGTGGAAAACCTGGCTTCTGCCGCATTAAAGCTCACAGCGATGAGGGCTGTCTTCACTTTTGCTTCTCTTATGGCGGATGCATCCAGAAACAGCGAAGCAATGGCCTTGGCTGCGTCGATCTCAGGCTTTACGGGAATTCCTGCGCTTCTTTATGTGGTCAAGTACGCAATACTTGTGACTTGGGCGCTTGAGGAGGCCTTGGTGGAAGTGAGCGGACTTTTTATGGGGAAGAAGATTCCGATCTATTCTCCTGCAGGACGTGTTTCCATCGGAGAGATCCTTGTAATGACCGGAGCAAAAGTCAAAGAGAAAGCGGCGGCGATACCTGAGAATCTGCCGGGTGTGAGCTATATGCAATATATTACGATCCTTTCGTTTTTTGAGGACTTGGATAAAAAAGAACTCAGGATAGCGGATGTGATCCAGGAAAACATCAGATTAAAATACAGGGATCCGTTCCGTATGAAAAATGCGATAACAGATGTTTCATTTACTTCCTCGGTTAAAACAAAAACCAAGTTTGACACAGGCTTCTTTACAGATGATGTCTACATGATATCGACGCAGACAGACATGAGTTACTGACGTGTCTGCCGCTGTCTGTTCTTAAATTCAAAAAACTCCCGGAGCAGATCTGACAATGAAAATGCTTAACAAAAACAAAATAAGAACGGACAGCGGCGGACATGACCGTATCAATGCCTCCGTCACCGTGGAAACAGCCTTTGCCTTCCCCTTGTTCTTTTTCTGCATATGGATGTTTTGGCAGTTGTTTCTGGTAATCCTGCTGCAAATGAATGTCACCCTGAATGTAACAAGTTCGGTGGGAGAGCTTTCAACAGTCGGTTACATAAACAGGATGACATCGGGGAAGAAATGCAAGGATGAAAGTCTTGTGCTTGAGGGGCTGATCTATGGAAAACTTCTTGATGGTCTGAATGTGTTTCGGGAAGGGCTGTGGGTTGATTGCAAAAGATCCGGAGACAATGACTATATAATAGAAGTAACGGTTGATCATCCGATAGCGGCCCCATTCTTTAAAAAAGTCAACGTGCCTTTTAAACTCAGCTACAAAGTGCGCGAAAACACGGGAGTCTGGGATGACAACAAGCTTGTTGCAAAGACTGCCGATACGAAAGAAAAAAATGAAGTGGGAGAAAAGGTCTACGTCACGGAGAGCGGTTCGGTTTATCACAGAGATCCGGCCTGCAGTTACCTTTCTGTCAAAGCGCAGAGTGTAAAGGAATCGGAAGTGGAGGATAAAAGAAACCGTGACGGAAAACGTTACACGGAATGTGAGTACTGCAGAAATGCTGTTCACACAGGGGAAGTCTACATCACTTACTACGGAACAAAATTCCATTACAGGAGCGATTGCCAAATGCTTAAGAGAAGCGTCAGAGAAGTGGACATTTCGGAGGTTGAAGGTAAGTCGCCCTGCAGTAAATGCGGAGGGAAAAATGAACAGTGACTTGATCTTAAAGCTGATGGCAATTGCTTTAAATCTGATAACAATGATCTTCCTGTCTATAGAAGATCTTAAAAATAAAACCGTAAACTGGATACCTATAGCCGCTTTGGCAGCGGTGAACGTAACTTTGAGTGTGATCCTGCACAGACCTTTATTAAATTATCTTACAGGCATTGCGCCCGGACTTATGGGAGTTCTGACTTCTTTTGCAACAAAAGGGAAGATGGGCTTGGGAGACGGGCTTTTACTTGTTTCGGCCGGACTTTTCTTTGACTGGGAAACAGTGCTGTTCCTTTGGCTGGTGGCTCTTTTGCTCTGTTCTGCGGTCGGGATCGTTATGATGCTTTTGAAAAAAGCAGGTTTAAAAACCGCATTGCCCTTTGTGCCTTTCCTGACGATGGGATTTGCCATAGTACAGATTACGGAGATTTTTTGGAAATGAAAAGGATAAAAGCATATTACACAGTAGAAACCACACTTGTTATGGGAGTGATCATTTTTATGATCTTTTCCGCCGTGACCTACACGTTGGAGCTTTATGAAAAGGTGGAAGCCTTTGGAACTGCGTGTGTGGCGGAAACAAAGAATTGCGGAGCGACCTCGGACCTTATGCGATTGGAAAGGCTGATGGGAGGCTTCGATCAATAGCTGCCGAACAGAAATTTCAATGAATATAAAAGGGGAAAACATGAAAGAGGAATTAAACGGAAGATACGTGAAAGAGTATCTTCAAACTTATTTGATCCTGCCTTTTTCGGGGGATGTGGATGAACTTTACAAATTAAAGATGCTTGAGAACAACAGATCTGAGGAGATCCTTGATGTAAACCTTACAGTGGACGGAGGAGCGCCTTTTTGCAAGTATCCGATAGGAGGGAGAAAGTCAATGGATCTGGTCTTCAGAACCCTGTCAATCGACTATATCAGGCTGCTTCAGATCCTTAAAAGCTTTGCGGAACTCTTTGATGAGACTGCGGAATTACTTCTTAACCCTGATGATGTTGTTTTACAACCCGAATATGTTTTTGTGAATATTTCCGATTATAAAGCAAGTTTTGTCTATTTGCCCGGCTATTCGAAAAGCATAGAAAAACAGGCCGAAGTGTTCTTTGAATATATGCTTAACCGGGTAGACTACGATGACAAGAGAGCTGTCGGCTTATTATATGACTGCTATGTCCTTGTAATGAAGGAAGAACAGGGACTTAAGGCTCTAAAAGAGCGATTGGACAGAGAAGCTCCTGCCCCCATCGGGGCTTTTGATAAAGAAACTGTCGAACAGATGCCGGAGATCGAAAAAATCCCCTCTGAAACGAAACCCGAGCCGTCTGTGAGAAAATGGTTCAGCGGCAGGCTGAAGAAGAAAAAGGAGCTTGAAAACAGCCGTGTGGCTTGCGAAACGGAGAGGCTTTTCGAAGACGACGCAAGAGATACAGTGCTTTTGCAGGAAAGAAGGGAAGCGTGCAACCCCTGCCTGGTATGCATGAGAAACGATGAGAAGATCGTTATGGAGAAATTTCCTTTTACCATCGGAAGCCTTTCCGGCCATACTGACTACACTCCCGCAAGCGGAAACATCAGCCGCCTGCACGCTGAGATACGACAGATCGGGGGGAAGACGTCTCTGTTTGACCTTAATTCCACCAACGGAACGAGGCTGAACGGGCGGGAACTGATCCCGGGAGAGGAATATCCACTCAGCAACAATGACAAGATCAGTATCGCGGATGTGGATCTGATCTACAAGGACGGACGCCGGGCGTCCTGATCCCGAAAGAATTTGTGGTAATTTTACCTTAATGTCTGCTTTACAACCCGACTCCTTTGAGTTACAATTCAGGGGAATATGCTTGTTAAAAGCAAATCTCACGGAAAGGCGGGTTGATTATGGAAGACAAAAATGAATTACTTGAAAGCGTCAAGAATGAAATTGAAGAAGAAGTGATCGCTAACGAAACTGCGGAAAAAGAGACGACGGCCCTCCGAAGTAGTGAGACAAATGATGATCAAGAAGATGCGAAAAAGCTCAAAGAAAGTACAGAAACTGCGGAGATCGAAGAATCGGAAGAAGCGGCAAAAACTGCCGAAAACGACGAGACTGAAAATGCGGATGCTTCCGAAGAACGTGAGACGGTGGACGAGATCCTGGAGATCATCCTGGGAGACGGCGATGAAGAGTTCATACGTACCGAACTTGACAATTACCATGAGAACGATATCGCAGAAGCGCTGACCAGACTCAGCAAGGCGGATCGTATCCGTTTGTATAAGATCCTGGGAGACGAAAAGGTTTCCGAAATCTTCGCCTACATTGACGATGTTTCCGATTACCT
>JAILNG010000187.1 GCA_024691875.1 Lachnospiraceae bacterium
CTTTCTCGGAAATTCTGCGGGAGGGCGGTACGTGTTCCATGCACTTGAAGCTTTCCCGGAGGATGTGGATGTTGTCATTCCCGTGGGAAGCAGCGAGATCCCCGAAGATCGGTTACTGGAAGAGTTTGACAATGCGGGAAAACATTTGTTTTTCGCAATGGGTAAAAGAGATGAGATCAATGATTTCAATACGGAAGTGGTGCCTCGTTTGCCGAAACTTAAGAGTTTAAAGAATTGCTTTATTTTCACGCCCGAATGGGTCCGTAACGGTGATAAAGGCATAGCTTCCATTAACGGTGGGATAGAGATGGGGCAGCACTGCCTTATGAACGGAATTCAGGCGAATCTGATGTTTGATGACGGAACGCCCATGGATGAAAGACTGCCTCGAGGACTGACGGGCTGGATCGCAGATTTACGCAAGTGAACAGTTATAGTGAAAAATTCCATTAAAAAAAATAATGATCAGCACGTTGTAGATGAGAAAAAAAAGTGTTAATATTCCTAATTGTTCTAAAAAGGTAAACAACCTAACGAGAACTTAAGAGCTTACGGTATTGAGGTAAAGGCCATAATGAAACGCTTTTAAGGCTTTTTCACTCAAACATCTGCTCATCGATCGGAGGAAACATGACACAGGAAAAGATTTTGGTCCTCGACTTCGGAGGACAATACAATCAGCTTGTTGCTAGACGTGTGCGAGAATGCAATGTTTATTGTGAGATCGCATCCTATAAGACGCCCATTGATAAGATCAAGGAAATGAAGCTTAAGGGCATAATTCTTACGGGCGGCCCCAACAGTTGCTACGAAGAAGGTGCACCGACCTATTCAAAAGAACTTTTTGAACTTGGAATTCCTGTTCTCGGATTATGTTACGGCGCTCAGCTCATGAGCCATGTGCTCGGAGGTAAGGTTGGAAGAGCAGCCAACAGAGAGTACGGAAAGACAAAGGTTTATGTAGATGCTGAAAACTGCGAAGGCGGTTTGTTTGATGGCGTTCCTGCCGAGACTGTTGTTTGGATGAGCCATTTTGACTATATATCAAAAATTGCTCCCGGTTTTGAGATCCTGGCCCATACGGACAATTGTCCGGTTGCTGCTGCAGGAAACGGAGCCAAGAAATTATATGCAATACAATTCCATCCCGAAGTGCTCCATACAGAAAAGGGTAAAGAGATACTTTTTAATTTTGTGCGCAAGATCTGCGGATGCGCAGGCGAGTGGAGAATGGATTCATTCGTTGAGCATTCAATAAAGGAGATCCGCGAAAAAGTGGGAGACGGTAAGGTGCTTCTGGCTTTGTCCGGAGGCGTTGATTCGTCTGTTGCTGCGGGACTGCTTTCGCGTGCCATCGGTAAACAGCTCACATGTGTTTTTGTGGATCACGGACTTCTTCGTAAAAATGAGGGAGATGACGTAGAGGCTGTTTTTGGCCCCAAGGGAAATTTTGACCTGAATTTTGTGCGTGTCAATGCTCAGCAAAGATACTATGACAAGCTGGCAGGAGTTACCGAACCCGAAAGAAAGAGAAAGATAATCGGGGAAGAATTCATACGAATATTTGAAGAAGAAGCGAAGAAGATAGGAAGAGTTGATTTCCTGGCCCAAGGAACCATTTATCCCGACGTTGTTGAATCGGGCCTCGGAGGTGAATCCGCTGTCATAAAGTCCCATCACAATGTGGGTGGACTTCCGGATCATGTTGATTTTAAAGAGATCATTGAACCCCTTCGAAATCTTTTTAAGGATGAGGTCCGTAAGGCAGGACTTGAACTCGGGCTTCCGGAGAAACTTGTATTCCGTCAGCCTTTCCCCGGCCCCGGACTTGGAGTTCGTATAGTGGGAGAAGTTACGGAAGAGAAGGTGCGCATCGTTCAGGATGCGGATTTCATTTATCGTGATGAGATCGCCAAGGCAGGACTTAAGAAATTGCCGGATCAGTACTTTGCGGCACTTACAAACATGCGCTCCGTGGGAGTTATGGGTGATGAAAGAACCTACGATTACGCTGTGGCCCTTCGCGCCGTTAATACCATTGATTTCATGACGGCTGAAGCGGCGGAGATACCTTTTGAAGTGCTTCAGAAGGTAATGAGCCGTATCATAAACGAAGT
>JAILNG010000177.1 GCA_024691875.1 Lachnospiraceae bacterium
TGCTTATCTTGAGGACATCATCCGTCTTGAGGAAAGACTTTCACAGGTAAATTACGAGCTTGAGACTTACAAGTCCAGACAGCGCACCTACGACAACAAGATCTCCTACAGCACACTTCATGTGAACGTAAGAGAAGTAATGAAGATCGCCAATGTTGTGGAAGCTGAACCCAAGACTCTCGGAGAGAGGATTTCTCAGGGCTTCAAGGATAACATGCTGAACATTAAGGAAAGCATTGAGGCGTTTATCGTCTGGTTCATTTCCTACATTGTCAACATCGTTCTGTTCGTGGCTATCGTTACGGGTCTTACATTGATCGTGATCAGGTACTGCAAGAAGCATCCTGCAATTCTTAAGAAAACAAATGAGCAGGACGACGAAACAGATGAAACAAAACTGGGTAATAATAAATAAAAAAGGTGACGTGAAGGCAGTAGCCCGTGAGCAGGGGATCAGCGAGATCACTGCGCGGGTGCTCCTTAACCGTGACTTGGACACTAAAGACAAGAGGGATGTTTATTTACATCCCTCTGTTTGTGGTTTAAGAGACCCCAAACTCCTTAAAAACGCCGAGCTTGCCGCCAAGCTTTTGAACGACGCGGCAGAGGCTCACCAAAGCATATGCATAGTGGGCGACTACGATGTGGACGGGATCACTTCCACATACATTCTTTACAGAGCTTTGAAGAAAAGAGGAGCAGAGGTCTCTTTTCGTATTCCGGACAGGATCGCTGACGGATACGGAATAAATAAAAACATAGTCGATGAAGCTTTAGAAAATAAAGTGGATCTGCTCCTTACCTGCGATAATGGAATTGCCGAGTCTGACACAATAGCTTATGCAAAGGAAAAGGGGCTTAAAGTCGTACTTACGGATCATCATGAAGTGCCCGTTAAAGACGGACATCAGGTGATCCCTCCGGCAGATGTGACGGTTAATCCTCATCAGGCCGGAGAGACCACGCCTTTTCAGGGACTTTGCGGATGTGTTGTGGCCATGAAGGTTTTATTATGCATGGGAGAAGAACTTGATTGGATGCTTCCGTATGCTGCCATGGCGACGCTCTGTGATGTAATGGATCTTAAGGACGAAAACAGAAGCATAGTTGTTCTTGGCCTTAATGAACTCAGAAGAACAAGGGACTCAGGCCTTGTTGCGCTGATCCATGCAAATGATCTGACAGTGGCGTCGCTCAGCGTTTACCATATCGGATTTGTTGTGGGACCTTGTCTGAATGCTTCAGGACGACTGGAAACAGCAGCAAAAGCGCTGAATCTTCTTCTGGAAGAGGACAAGGGAGTGGCTGCGGCCGAAGCTGAAGAGCTGGTTGCTCTAAACAATGAAAGAAAAGCCATGACGCTTGCGGGAGCTGACAGGGCAAGGGAGATCGTAGAGACTGTTGCAAAAAAGCAGGCAGAGTTCTACAATGATGAAAACTGGGAAAAGTATATAGACAAAGTCATAGTTGTCTACCTGGCGCAGTGCCATGAAAGTGTTGTGGGCATCATTGCGGGAAGGCTAAGGGAAATCTTTTCCAGACCTGTTTTTGTACTCACGGATTCGGGGAACATCCTTAAGGGATCCGGGCGTTCAACCGAAAACTTCTCGATGTTCGAGGAAATGTCCAAGATCTCGGATGTTTTCACAAAGTTCGGAGGACATCCCATGGCAGCGGGACTCAGCATGGAAAAGAACAAGCTGGCGGAGTTTCAGAGAAGAATAAACGAGAATTGCAAGCTTTCGGAAGATGAATTGGCAAGGAAAGTCAAGATCGATCTGAAGCTGCCCTTTGAAAAAGTCAGCATGGAGCTTTTGGATGAATTACATGCTCTGGAGCCTTTCGGAAAAGGAAACGAAAAAGCGTTGTTTGCCGAAAAGGATCTGAGAGTTGAAAGAGCGACTGTTATGGGAAAGAACAGAAATGTTCTGAGACTGAATCTGGTCAATTCGACCGGATACAGAGTGAGTGCTGTTTACTTCGGAGACATACAGGGCTTTTTTGACAGAATTTCCGTTGTTTACGGAAAAGAAGAATGTGATAAAATGCTAAGAGGAATGGGAAACAATGTTCGGATCTCGGCAACCTACGTTCCGGACAAAAACGAATACAACGGCATTGTGACAATTCAGGCAAAAATACAGGATATTTTGGTGTAGGAACATGGAGATCAAAGAGATTTTTGAAAACAAAAGAATTCTGATCTGGGGCTACGGACGTGAAGGAAAGTCTTCCGAAGCCTTTATTAAGGCACATTGTAAACCGGCTGCACTTGAGATCTACGAGGGAGACATCTCGGGCATTGACGACAACAAGTGGGATCTGATCCTTAAAAGCCCGGGCATAGTCATGCTTGATGACAGACCGAAATTTACATCTCAGACAGAAATCTTTTTAAACAGATACGCCGATCAGACGATCGGAGTTACGGGAACGAAAGGGAAGAGTACCACATCTTCTCTCATGTATGCTGCTCTCAAGGCTTGTAACAAGGATGCTGTCCTTCTCGGAAACATCGGAAAGCCCTGCTTTGATTACATCGATGAGATAAAGGATGACACCTTTATTGTCTTTGAACTCTCATGCCATCAGCTTTGTCACATAGACAATAAAGGTGTCATCCTTTATCTCATCGATGTAATCAAAGCAGGGCTTTCCGATGTTTCCGAGAAGGACAGCATCCTTGTTACAAGCCTTG
>JAILNG010000234.1 GCA_024691875.1 Lachnospiraceae bacterium
GATGTTGAAAAAAATCCTGAGGTCAAGGAAAGGATCGGTTACACAGGGACCGACAACTATTACATGCCAAGCTGGTCGGTCAACCAGGTGAAGGAGATCTCAAAGCTCCTCTTTGAGAAATTCGATGAGGAAACTTTTATGAAGTACTGCCGCGATCTGGCAATCTTCGGACAGGGCGACTTTGACGGAAACAAGAAGGTGATGGAGCTTTCCGACGGAACCAAGACAAAGCTGATGCTGGCGGGAGTTCTTTCGAGAGACACGGATCTTTTGATCATGGACGAGCCTGCATCGCCTCTGGATCCTTTGATGCGCGACAAGCTTTGCGAACTGATCCGCGACTATCTGAACAAGGACGAGGACAAGAGCGTATTCTTCTCCACCCACAACATCAGCGACATGGAGGGTGTTACGGACTACGCTATAATCATGGAGCACGGGCAGATCGTGGAACAGGGCTTTGTTGAAGATCTTAAGGAAAAGTACATTGCGGTAAAGGGCGAGCCGGGGGACGCTGAGGCTGCGAAGAAGATCCTTTACAGTATGACAGCTTCAAATTACGGTTTTGAAGGCATATGCCTGGCGGATGACCTTGACAAATTGGCGGGACTTGACGTTGTGACGGAAACTGCAAGCCTTTTCAAGATCAGTGTGGCTGTGATGAAGAAGAATTCTTTGGTCAGGTAGTGAAAGGAGCACGAGTTATGGAATTAAAAGGGTGGAAATGCTTTAAAGCGTTTGCATACCGGAATTATAAGATCGCATCTGTGGTCGCGGCAGTGATAATGACAACGATCGGAGCAGTCAGCGGTGTTTACTTCGGAGGTTGGGCGATCATCGTTGTGGGAGCCATGATCACGATGTTCATCGGAACTCTGGACTATAGCTGTATTTCGGAATTCAACAGATCTAACCGAGGGTGCATGAATTTTGTGAGAAGCTCATTTTGGGCGGGGAAAGCCGTCGAAAAGTACGTGAAAGCAGACATATGGTATAAAACGATCATTTTGGCGTTGGGCTTTGGCGGATGCCTGGCAGCCTCAATTGCAAAGGGCGGTGTACTTTTTTGTCTGATGGGATTTGGGCTCTTCCTCGGGGCATTGTTCTTTTTGATGGCATTCATCAGGAACAAATGCCTGAGTGTTAATGTCAGCGCCATGTTGCTTGAATTTGGACTGATGTGTACAACTGCTGTGCTCATTGCAGTGTATTTACTCATACAGCTTATAACGGAAGCCGGCTTCGGACTGTTGGCAAGCGTGGGCTTTACGGCGCTTTCGGCGATATTTGCGGTTGCGGGCGGAAGAACACTGTACAGAGTAAGCCTTAAAAATTTTGAAGCCGGTTACAGACCTACGGAAAACCTTTGATGGAGGCTTGAGATGAAAAGATTTAAAATAATGATGTATATGATAAAAAACGGAATGCAGTCGAAACCGATGCTGTTCATGAGCTTGTTTTTCGTGATGTTGGGTGTGGCATTTGAGATCGGTATGACACCCGTCAACCTGGGCAACAATTACATTATGCCTCTTTCAAGCATATATTTTGCGCTTGTGGGCCTTTTTATCTACCAGCTTTTGGTAACGCCCACGTTTTTCGGAGTGGTGGGAGCGTCACCGCAGAAAAGATTTTTAAGGGTAACGGCATCAAGCCTTTCGGCACTTTTGGTTTCTCTTGCGGCAAATACTATCTTCATTCTTATCAGAGTGTTCATAACCATCGGAGTGGTAGCAAAGGGCAGAAACCTTGACGATGTCATGATCGAGAAGCTTTACATGGCAATCCTCTTTACAGGACTTTTGTGTGTTTTCGGATTTATTTACCTGAGCTTCAGTTTCACTCACATGATCGTCTCGCTGGTGTGCTTCCTTGTCTTCACGGCCGGGATCACCTTATTGTTCGGCGGCAGCGTATTGGATAAGATCTATCATGGGTTCTATGCACCGATCCTTGAAAGACTCGGAAAGACGGGAACTCACGCGCTTGTCATAGTGAGCTGCTACGCGATGCTGCTTCTGGGCAGCTTGATCAGCTACATTATAAGTAATGTAAATTACAGAAAATGCTTTTCACCGGGCTTCACAAAAAATATTGGGAACCTTCATTAAGAAGGATCCCAAAATAATTCATCCAGTGTTTTGTTAAGTGCTTTGCATATAGCCATGCACAAATTTATGGTAGGGTTGTAGTCGCCTTTCTCGATCGCATTGATGGTCTGGCG
>JAILNG010000018.1 GCA_024691875.1 Lachnospiraceae bacterium
AGGCCGATGGAAAGCTACATGTGGAGGTTCAGGGGAGTAAGGCCGCTATCAAACAGTGAGGACTTTTACTCGGGGCCGGACTACCCGGATTACTGCGGACAGGTGGCGAAATACGAAAGCAGCTACTGGGAGAAGGTGAAAGGGAGAACGAAAGCATATGCCTTGGCGACGAATCTGAACCTTTTGAAGCCGGTAGCGGTTTCGGAGGAAAGCGCCTTTGACGGAGGCGGCGGAGAGGTATGTTTTGTGGATTCCTCCGGGAAAAACAGCCCATACTCTTTTAGGGTGTTGAATGAAGCGGACATTATCCTGGTTTTCTTGCCGGGCAGTTCCGTGGAGATTCGAAAATTCTTTTATCTATATTCTAATTTCATTTACAAGAGTTTCTTTGTGATCAACAGATTTTCCCAATATGACAATTATTTATTTGAACTTCTTGATGAGTACAAGGTTTCGAAAAAACGGGTGGCGGCTATCCCCTACAGTCCGGAATTGGATAGGGCGTGCAGAGACAGGACCATGGATTCGCTGATCGTCGATGAGATGGGGGTTAAGAAGCACACGGAGTATTTTAATCGAATAAAAAACATTACGAAACAGGTGCTGATCGAGGGAGAGAAGCTTGCGGGGGAGAAAAGGACACTGACGGATAAAAATACAGAAAAAACGATTTGATAAAAGATGCACAAAGAGGGAATTTGGCAACGCGTTAGCAAGGTAAATTGACGAGAGATTTTGTGCAACTTGTATAAAAACGCGATTAAAAAGTTGAGATTTTTATGTAAAATTATCATAAAAACGTTTTTATTAAGTTGTCAAAACGTTTTTAGCATGGTAGGATGTGCGTGTAAAAGAGAGGTAGAAATTCCCTCAAAAAACACAGATTTTATTAGGAGGAAAATTTTATGAGGAAAGCAAAAAGAAGTCTCGGATTGCTCCTTGTTTTGGCACTTGCTGTAGGAAGCCTCACAGCATGCGGAAACAAAAACAATGAAACGGCAACCGACACCAAAACTCCTGCGCAGTCTTCCGAAACGAAAAACAATTCGTCAACGGACAACAAGCAGCCGGAGGTTGAAGTTCCCGCATACGAGACACTTGATAAGAATGTATCGGGTGACATTTCCGTAATGGTTTGGTCAGGTGACAGCACCTACTATGAGGACCTCGGTCACAAGGACATCCCCGTTGAGGAGCTTACAACACAGAACGTAGCGGCAGTATATGCTCTTGCAAAAGCATTCAATCAGAAGTACCCCAACGTAAAGATCAATCTTTATGCAAAGGCTGACGATCCCAACGGAAACGATACATCATGGTATCAGGAAATGGAAAATTTCAAGGCAGAACACGGTAAGTACCCCGATGTTTATGCTTCCACAGACCTTGCAGGTGATGTTTCCAAGGGCCTTGTTGCGGATCTTTCGGTATTCAGTGACGATCCGGTTTATCAGAGCTTTAACAAGTCCATCATGGGCATCATGAACTACTACGGATTCCAGGCAGGACTTCCTCAGTTCGTTCAGCCATGGGCTGTATGGGTTAATAAGGAACTTGCAGAAAACAACAATATCGATGTTCCCGAACCCAACTGGACTATTGATGAGTATACAGAGTTCATGTCTTCCGCTGACGGAAAGACATTCTGGGGCGAAGTTGGTCTTCCCAGAAGCTTCATTGATACAGGTTGCACAGACATTAACATGTCAATGTTCAACTATGCGGGAACAGGAAACAGAGTTGACCTTACTTCCGCTGAAGTGGCAGATCTTTTAGGCTATGTACCCACATGGGCAAAGCACACCATTTTCCAGGAGCAGAGCAAAGGCAATGTTCCTCAGGAGATCATGGATGACGGCTGGTGGTGGGGCTACCGCTTCTTCTGCCGTAACTACGCACTTACTTACGAAGGAGACCCTTGGATGATGAACGCTGCAGCTGCTCCCGGCGCTGAAGTAAATGTTGTTGAGTCATCCGATTGGGACATCTATCCCCGCCCTTCCACAAAGTATGCGGATAACAACGTAGGTATCGTAGTTGACCCCATGGCTGTTCACAACTATGCAATGGATGACGGTAATCCTGCTTGGAGCGATGCAGAAAAAGCTCAGTTCAAACTGGCTTATACATTCGGCTCCTTCTGGTGCGGTTCCACAGAGTCCTTTAAGGCAAGAGCAGAGCAGCTTTACAACGACAATGGTACGATCAAGAGCTGCCTTAACGATTCCTTCCCTCTCGTAACGGGAGATCAGTTCGATGAGCAGATGAACATCTGGTATTCCGTTGATGTTCATAAGCGCTACGCAGACAGCAAGCTCATGCCCGGATTCCGGTATGTTCTCGAGCTTTGGGAAGAGGGCAAGATGTGGGATGTTTCCGATAAGTGCTATCCTTACTATGTACAGGAAGACGGCGCTCAGAAGACATGTCTCTACGAGTGGTTAAACTTCTACAGTGCAGACGTTGCAGGTGTTGATGTTACGGATGCAGGCTGGCTTGACAATGTTAAGGCTCGTCTTGCTGACTGGAATTCAACGATCAATAACCGTTTCGCAGAGTCTGAAAAGGCTATTAAGGAAGGCCTTAAGAAGTACTACGGTTTCGCAGACAAAGATTTTACAAAGTAAATCATTTCTCGTCATATTACAGGGACTGTTTTTTTCAACAGTCCCTATAGTATGAATTTCAATAAAAACGTTTCGACTACAGGCTTCCGAGCCCGTTACCGACAAGAGGTTACTATGAAAAAGCGGATAATTCTGACATCGATCATTGGCGCAGTTCTGATCATCGGAGCTGTTTTCCTGTTTACGGGAAACACTGCGGAATATGTTGAAAAACCGGATGAAACGGCAGTCTCATCCGCTATTGAGCTGCTTACAAAAAAACTTGACGGTACACCGATGTACTGCGACTGGTATGATTCCCTCGGCGACAATGCTGAAAAGCTGTACGGTTCGGGAACTGCCGTTGCAAAGAAAACGGCGGTTGAAAGAGCTGACGGGACAAACAATAAAACTGTTTTTATTTCGGATGACTTTGTAACCATCGATTACAATGACACCCTGACCTATAAGGTAAATGTGGACAAAGCCGGCCTTTACGTTCTTAAAGTGAATTACAGGCCCGACGGATCCACCATGTCTGACTTCGCTGTAAGCGTTTTTGTTAACGGAAGACAGGACTATCATGAAATGAAGATCATTGCCCTTCCTCAGATGTGGTCAGATGAGACAAAGGATTACGCGACCGACAGCTACGGGGATGAAATGGCACCGAAGCAGGTCCGCGACGATGAAGCACGTGAAAGGTACTTCTACAGTTCCACTTACATTTCTTCCACGCCTCTTCTCTTTAGACTTGAGAAGGGTGAGAACACCATCGTTCTGGAAAATGTGGCTGCAAACGGTCTTTCGCTCGGGACTTTAACAGCAGAGGCTCCTGCAGAAAAGCCTGTAAGCTACGCAGATTACATTGAACAATACAAGAACGTGGATCAGCCGAAAGAGCTGATCTCGATCAATTCCACAGATTACACAAAGAAGAATTCTACTCAGGCAATTTACGTCACAGAAGACGATGCTGCTGTTGAGCCTTACGATGTTCGGAACAAAAAGCTGAACGGCGTGAAGTTTACGGAAGCGGGTACAGAACTCTACTACGAGATCGATGTCTCCAAAACCGGGCTCTACAGACTGAGCTTTCATTATACAAACGAAAAAGAAGAATACAATGCTTTTGAAAGCATATACATAGATGGCACCATCCCCTTTGCGGAACTGGTAAGCTACGCATTTGAACCTACGGGTACCACATGGACAAATGAAACCTTGTCCGATGAAAACGGAGATGCATTCCTGATCTATCTGACTGCGGGCAAGCATGAACTCTGCCTTAAGGAAGAGCAGGAAGAGGTTTACAGGGCATGGAGATGCGCAAGACTGATCTCGGAGCACGTTTCACAGTTTGCTCTTGAGATCGACAAGATCAGAGGCGCGGACAAGGACAAGTACCGCACCTGGAAGATGACCAAGTACATCCCGGAGATCCCGGATTACCTTGACGCCTATAAGACGCTGATATCCTACATCAGATATCTTTCCCAGTACAGCACCACCTACGGCATCAACAGCGCATTGCTTTCGGATATGGACAAGGCCATGATCTTTATCGATCAGGTCAGTGAGTATCCGGATGAGATCGCACTGTATACCGCAAAGCTCACCGGCCGAGACAATTCTGTTCTTGTTGCAATGAGCAACTTCTCTTCGGAGATCTTAAAGAGCAGGTTCACTCTCGACAGGATCTATGTGGGAAATGAAAAGCTGCCCCGAGCTACGGCAGGTTTCGGAAAGAAGTTTGCAAACGGTGCGAAGAAGCTGTTCTTAAGCTTCACGGAAAACAAGTATTCCACCAAAACAGATGATGAGGAAGTCCTTACGGTTTGGGTGAACCGTGCGGTGACTCACGTGGATCTTTTACAGAAAATGGCTGATACCGAGTTTACTCCCAAGTACGGCATCAAAGTGAAGATCAGCATCATGCCCGATGCAAACAAGCTGACGATGGCGAGTGCTGCGGATGTTACTCCCGACCTTGCACTGGGATTGTCCTCACACATGCCTTTCGATCTTGCGGCAAGAGATGCACTTTACGATCTCACTCAATTCGACGATTTCTGGCTTGTGGCTGACAGATTCGTTCCCGGAGCATTTGTGTCCTACATCTTTAACGAAGGTGTTTACGCAATGCCCGAAACTTTGAATTTCTATGCACTTGTTTATCGTACCGATATTTACAAGTCTCTGGGGCTCACTCCTCCCGACACCTGGGAAGACGTGGTTGATCAGCTTCCGCAGCTTCAGAGATACGGAATGAATTTCTACCACAACATTTCTGCGGGTGTTGGATACAAGTGGTTTTATCAGACAGTACCGCTCATCTATCAGAACAACGGTGAGCTTTACACGGAGGACGGACTTGCTACGGCCATCGACAGACCGGAGGCGGTTGCGGGCGTTCAGGCACTGGGAAATCTTTTCCTTGCCTACTCCCTTGACAAACAGGTCAATTCCTTCTTCAACTCCTTCAGATATTCGATCCTGCCTGTGGGTATCATCGATTCAAACGAATACATTCTTTTAAAGAACGGAGCACCTGAGCTTGAGGGACAGTGGGCACTTGCCGATTATCCCGGAACAAGGCAGGAGGACGGCTCTGTCAGCCGCTGGTACGTTGCCAACGGAACAGGAGGCATCATCTTCAATGATTCTCCTCATGTCGAGGAGGCGTGGACCTTCCTTAAATGGTGGACCGAAAAGGAAACTCAGGTCAATTACACTTACACGCTTCGTTCCACTTACGGCAAGGAGTTTTTCTGGCTTCCCGCAAATGTGGAAGCATTGGAAGAGACTCCCATCGACCAGGCGGACAAGGATGTCATCATGAGCTCGATCAGATGGCTCAGAGATGTTCCCCGTTCAATGGGGCAGTACCTTGTTGAACGTTCCCTTTCGGACATATGGAACAAGATGATAAATGACGGCGTTTCGGCTCAGGTCGTGATCGATGAACAGACGATCCCCATCAATCGTGAAATAAAGAAGAAGATGAGGGAATTGGGCTACTTAGACGATGAAGGCAATGTGATCCGTCCTTACGTTATCAGAGACGTTGACTGGATCGAAGAAAACATAGAAAGAGCAAAAGCTGAGAAAGCGGCAAAATGAGCCGCATCCACGGAGGTTTAAATGGAAATGCAAGTTTCAAAAAAGCACAAGATCGGCGTGCGTGACAGACGGGAATCGCTTCATGCGGGACTCCTTCTTCTTCCCTACGGCTTTTTGTTTTCGATGTTCATACTGATTCCTGTGGCCATTGCCATCGGTTTGAGCTTCACCTACTTTGATGTCATCAACAAGCCCACATTTACCGGGCTGATGAATTACATCTACCTGTTTACGCAGGATACCATGTTCATGAAAAAGGTTCTGCCCAACACGTTCTTATATGCCTTGATCGTCGGGCCCGGCGGTTACGTGATTTCGTTCTTTATAGCATGGATGCTGGCGCAGATCCAGGCGGTTCCGAGAACTGTCATTTCGTTGGCCATCTACACACCTTCCATGGTGGGTCAGGTCTTTATCGGAGTTGTATGGAAAACGATCTTTTCCGGCGACCAGAGAGGTATCATAAACAACATCCTGCTGGAGCTTAATGTGATCGATACGCCCATTCAGTTCCTTCTCACAAAGGACTACTTTATGCAGATCATGATCCTGATCTCTTTGTGGTCGGCTATGGGTATCGGCTTTCTTGCGATGATCTCGGGCATATTGAACATCAACGGTGAGCTTTACGAAGCGGCCTACGTTGACGGCATGAAAAATCGTTTTCAGGAGATCATTTACATCACGATTCCTTCAATGAAGCCTCAGATGCTCTTCGGAGCCGTAATGGCCATAGTTAACGCTTTCAACATGGGCTGGATCGGAGTCACGCTGTCGGGAGCGAATCCGACACCGGAATACTCCGGACAACTGATCACCAACCACATTGACGATTACGGATTTATCAGATACGAAATGGGGTACGCTGCGGCGGTTTCGGTGGTACTTCTTATCATAGTTTACCTTTTCAACCTGGCAGCACACAAGTTCTTCGGCTCCGCGGATGAGTAGCGGGATAATACATTAGGAGACTGACTGATGAAAAAAAGACACAAAAGATCAAAATTTATGGGTGCAAAGATCAACCCGAAGTATTTTTCGGCGAGTCAGATCAAGTTTTACCTGATCCTGCTTCCTCTGGCAACGTTTATGATCATTCCGGTCATATATGTAATAAACCAGGCCTTTAAGCCACTGGGCGAGCTCTTTGCTTTCCCGCCCACGATATTTGTTAAGAGTCCTACGATGAAGAACTTTAAGGACCTGTTCGAGCTCTCAAGCACCACAGGTATCCCGATGTCACGTTACATTCTGAACTCGGCTCTGATCACTGCTCTCACTATCGTTCTGAACCTTGTGATCACAGTGACTGCGGCCTACGTCTTTTCTAAAAAGAAGTTTCGTTCAAAGAAAGTACTTTTTGAGATCAACCAGCTGGCTCTCATGTTTGTTCCGACAGCGGTGGCAGTTCCCAGATATCTTGTCATCGTGCGTTCCGGAATGCTGGATACATGGTGGGCTCATGTTCTTCCGCTTGCAGCGATGCCTGTGGGACTCTTCCTTGTAAAACAGTTCACGGACCAGATCCCCGGCGCTCTGATCGAAGCGGCGGTAATGGACGGAGCGAACGATCTTGTGATCATCCGCAAGATCATCATACCTCTTACAAAACCTGCTCTTGCAACGAGCATAGTTCTTACGTTCCAACAGGTATGGGGCGCAGTGGAAGCATCGAACAACTTCATTACGGACGATTCCATGAGGACTTTGGCCTTTTACCTGTCATCCCTGTCAACCAACAACACGGTGGCAGCGGCCGGTATGCAGGCAGCGGCGAGCGTCATCCTGTTTGTACCGAACCTGATCATCTTCATTGTAATGCAATCACAGGTAATGAACACAATGAGCCATTCAGGTATCAAGTAAGTTGGCTATTCTTTAATTATGGAGAGCGTTATGCGAAAGATAAAACATCTTATAAGCTTAATATCGGCTGTTCTGCTTATCGTGTCGGCCCCGGCGTTTGCTGCTTACGCATCTGCGACCACCTACACCTACACCCTTGAAGTTAACTCCGGTGAATATGATTTTGTCCGCACCCAGGATGCTTACCTTCCTGACAAAACAGTTACTGACATGGGACTTTCGAAGCCTTCGGACATCTTCATTACCGATGACAATGTCATGTATATAGCGGACACCGGAAACGGCAGGATCCTGCTTTATGACATAAAGCGTGACAGGACAGTGGGAGAGATCAAAGGAGCACCTCTTAAAACTCCCATGGGTGTCTTTGTTTCCGGAGACGGAACGGTTTACGTTGCAGACAAAGGAGCAAAGGCCATCCTGAAATACAAAAAAGACGGTTCGCTTCTTGCAAAGTTTGAGAGACCTGCGGAGCCTTCCTTTTCGGATACTAATTTCGATCCTTTGAAGGTAGCGGTGGATAATGCGGGTAACATGTATGTTATCGGAGAGGGTGTTTACAACGGTATCATCCAGCTTGCTCCCACAGGGGAGTTCCTCGGATACTTTGCGGTTAACACCACAAGGATCTCATTTTCGCAGATGCTTCAAAAAGTGCTTTTTACGAGAGACCAGCTTGCAAATCTCTCAATGACGGTTCCCACTACATTCTCGAATGTTTTTGTTGATGATGCGGGTATCGTCTACTCAACAAGCATGAACAACGAAGACAATTCTTTAAAGAAACACAATACATCCGGCGGAAACATGTTCAAGAACGGTATCGTGGGATGGACCGATCTGACCGACGTGTGTGTCGATAAAAACGGTATCATCTTTGCTTCTTCGGAAAGAGGATATGTGCAGATCTATTCCAAGGATGGCGAGTTCATTTTTGAATTTGGTTCTCTGGAATCTGGAACGGACGTTGCAGGGATCTTTACATCACTTCCGACTGTGGCGGTGGACAGTAACGGATTCATCTGGGCAGCGGACGGTGACAAGGGCTATCTTCAGTCCTTTAAACCTACTGATTACGCAAACACGATCTACAGCGCAATGGGCCTTTATGAAAAAGGCCGTTACGAAGAAAGCCTGGAAGCATGGAACGAGGTCCTCAGATTGAATCAGATGTCCATGCTGGCACATAACGGCGTAGGAAAAGCCCTTTTCCACGCACAGCGTTACGAAGAAAGTCTGGAACACTTTAAGGTTGCGGAAAACAGAGAGTATTATTCCGAAGCATTTTGGGAAGTACGTAACGTAAAGGTTCAAAAAACGCTGCCCTTTGTATTTTTTGGTGTTCTGATCCTTATCATTGCATCGGTGGTCATTAAAAAGGTTGATAAGAAAGGCGTCTTAAGGGCAAAGAGAACGGAGCTCGCGGACAGACTTCTGGATCTTCCGGTTTTGGGAGAAGTCCTCTATATGTTCAGAGTTTCACGTCATCCAAATGACCGCTACTACGACATACGTGTGGGTAACGTAAAATACTCGAGAAAAAAGAAGGGTTACGGTCACGGCCGTGCGACTGCTGCAGGAGCTACGGTGATCTACCTTTTGGCATTTATAGTTTACATGATCTACAGAACGGGAAAGGGCTTCATCTACCAGTTCGTTTCCGTTGAAAACATGGATATTGCGGGTACGGTGGCAGGCTTTTTCGTACTCATCAGCCTCTTCATTATCAGTAATTGGCTTGTGACATCGATAAACGACGGCGACGGCAATCTGAAGACTGTCTACATGCTGCCTGCTTACGCACTTTCGCCCCTTATGACGGGCATGATCGCTATCGTTGTTTTAAGCTACGCAATGACTTACAACGAAAGCTTTATCCTGACGCTGATCCTGATCCTCAGCATCGTAAAGACGATCGTGAATCTGTTCTGCGGGCTGATGAATGTCCATGATTACACATTTAAAGAGACTGTGAAGAGTGTTGTAATGACCTTTTTCTTCATGGTGGTTGCGATGATCATCGCACTCATTCTCACGATCATGTTTGAACAGCTTTTAAGCTTTATCATTTCTGTAGGAAGGGAGCTGGTGCTGAATGTTATCTAAATCAATAAAAGCTTTGTTAAAGCGCCTGGCGGTCGGATCGGTCGCTCTGCTCCTTACGGTATCGACGGTATCGGGAGCTGTGGTATCCGCCGACTACATCGATACGAACAGAGACACCCGTCCGGATCCCGAAAAGGCGGAGTACATCACCGCGGATTTAAACGGATTTGAATTCCTGTATGAAACGGATTCGGCCGGATTTTTCTTTAAAGAAAAGAGAGATATCATCGCCATCGTGGACAAGCGCAGCGGATACACATGGAAAACGGGTATCGATGTTCCTTTTTCAAAGGAGCTGAGTAAAAACATTTCCGCAGCCAAGACGGAAGAAGAGATCATAGCTGCTTCCGAACCCAAGGAAAAGAGCCTGAACACGACTTACATCGGAATAGCGAACTCTCTTCTCACGGTTGAGTACAGCGAACTCGAAGCTACAAAGTTCATTTCGTCCGCATCCGAAAGCGGAGCGACGTCCGTTATTTCAAAAGTTGAAAGCGACGGATCGAAATGGCGCCTGGATGCCGAATTCTCTTCCATCGATCTGAAAGTTGCGGTTTACATTACATTTAAAGATGACACCATAAACTACGACATTCCTTTCTCGGAAATCTCAGGTGAAGGCAAGAAAAAGCTGACAGCCCTCATCCTCACTCCTTTTTTGGGAGCGGGCGGAGGAGAAGCTCAGTTTTACGATCCCGAGACCGGAGAGTACGGCGACACACAGAGTAAATACAGAGTACCGGGTTACGTTCTTGTTCCTGACGGAAGCGGAGCACTCATCCGCTTTTCGGACAACAATGTAGCATTTAACCAATACATCGGAGATGTCTATGGCAGCGATCCTTCAACGGAAACCTACTATTACAGCGAAGCGACTGCTTCCGTTCCGATAAAAGATCCCGTTATGCCCGTATTCGGCATAGCTCACGGACAGGGACAGACTGCTTTCGTCGCATGGGCAAACAGCGGCGCAGAGCACATGGACATCATCGTAAATCCCGATGAGACAAAGAAAGTAAAGTACACCTGGGCTTATCCCCGTTTCGAGTACAACATGACCTACTATCAGGTTTACAACAGCGCGGGATCGGGTTACTTCAGTCTTATGGATGAGCCTCATGAATTCGACGTTTCTATGACCTACCGTTTTCTTGCGGGAGACGGTTCTACGGGCTACAGAGCGGATTACGTCGGAATGGCGCTTGCCTACAGAGAACACCTGATCGCCGACGGTACCTTGAAGCCGATGGAAGCCTCCGACGGGGAGATACCCATAAGGATCGACTTCCTCATGTCAGATGTTAAGAAGAGTCTGATCGGAACCAATCAGGTGGTAATGACCACGGTAGATGATGTGAAAGAGATACTTGATGAACTCCTCGGACTTGGCATCACCAACATTAATTCGGGACTCATCGGCTGGCAGAAAAAATCGGAAACGCTTGCAAAACCCGGAAGCTTCAGCTTCACCGGAAAGATCGGAAGCAAAAGAGATTTTAAGGAGCTGATCGATGATTATGCTGAGAAAAACATTGACATTTCCTTTTCGAGAGATTTTGTCACCATAAACAAAAAGATGGTGAACTACGCAATTAATTCCGCAAAGCATGTGAACACCTGGCATCTTGTGTTCGATGTGAGCACACTTTATCCGGAAAATGCCCCCGTAACGGAGCTCGGCTACGCTCTTCCCACGAAGACTGCGGAGTGGATCGAAAAGCTTTCCGACAAAGCTGAAGACATGAGCGGCTCATTAACGATCACGGGCGCAGGAAACACACTTGTAAGCACTTACGACAGAAACGGCGTTGTCACATCTCTCACAAGATCGGTTGAGATCATGAGAGAAGCTTTTGAAAAAGCTTCCGAAAACATGAAACTGAACGTGGAGAATCCCAACATGTATGTTTGGGAGTACACGGACAGATTCCTTAACGCACCGGTGGGAACATCGCAATACGTTTATGAAACGGACTCCGTCCCTTTCCTGGAACTCGTTCTTCACGGAACCATGGAGATCTACGGACCGTATTCGAACTTTTCGTTCTATACGCAAAATGACATACTTCGAATGATAGATTACAACATCTCTCCTTCCTTCATCTTCACGATGCAGCCTTCCTACCTTTTGTCGGATACAGCTTCTTCGGACATGTATTCCACAGAGTATGAGCAGTACAAGGAGCTTGCGGCAAATGTTTACGGACAGGTGAACAGAGTCCTTTCGGAAGTTTCCGGATGGAACTGGATCGGAAGAGAAGTGCTTGAAAGCGGTGTCATTGCGAATACATATGCCTTGAATGGCGAAACAAAAACAGTAATCATCAACTACACGGATTCCGAAGTGAAATACTTCGATTTCATCGTTCCTGCGGAAAGTGCGGCGGTGAGATAGCGGTACACAAAGGAAAAGGAGCAATCCATGAAAAGAATGAAAACATGGAAACAAAGACAGAACAAAAACGGCTACATGTTCATGCTGCCGTGGATCCTCGGATTTGCCGTATTTACGGCTTTCCCCTTCGCGGCGACGGTTTTCTTAAGCTTTACGAACGTGAAGTCTACGATCCTCGGTTACGAGATCAGCTGGGCGGGGCTTTCGAACTACTTTACTGCATTCTTTAAAAATGTGGAATTCGTTCCGGCTCTCGGCGGCTACTTAAAGATGGTCATCCCTTACACATTTGTTATTGTGGTTGTTTCCTTCATAATTGCTTACATTCTTGAGCATACGGTGAAGCTTAAGGGCTTTTTCAGAACGATCTATTTCCTGCCCGTTATCATCATGTCGGGACCTGTAATGTCAAAGCTTCTCGAGACCAAGGTCAGCGACATGGAGATCATGTCCGGACACACTTATTCGGACATCTTCATCATCCAGATGGTGGCAAGCTACTCAAGAGCGGCAGCGGGACTGATCACGGACGTATTTCAGCAGCTCTCGACCATACTGTGGTTTACCGGGATTCCCATTGTTCTCTTCATAAACGGCCTGCAGAAGATCAACCCCAGCCTTTATGAAGCGGCCAAAATGGATTCCGCAAACAGCTGGCAGATACTCTGGAAGATCACTTTACCCATCGTTCGCCCCACAGCGCTTGTTATCACGGTTTTCACCATTGTTCAGCTCGGTATGTTTGACATTAACCCGGTCTATTCCCTGATCGTGACTTACATGGGTAACACCGGTGGCGGACTCGGCTTTGCGGCCACCTATGCCTGGATCTACACGGTGATCGTTCTTCTCCTTATGGGAGTGGCTTTCCTCATCTTTAAGGAAAAAAAGAGCGAAGTGAAGCATTAATTCTTACAGGAAGAGGCTTATATGAAAAAGTTTTTGAACAAGAAAAAAATAAGCGAAAAGGTTGTAAGGATCGTTTACTATCTCCTTTTGATCAGCATCAGCTTTGTCTTTCTCGAGCCCATTTTCAGAATAATAACCAAGACCTTCATGACTCCTGAGGATGTCATTGATCCCGTGGTGAACTGGGTTCCCAGAAAGCTTTCACTGAACAACCTGAAGGTGGCTGTGGACGTTCTTAAATTAAAGACAACGCTCACAAACTCGATCCTGTTCTCAGGTGTGCTCGCCGTTGCGGAAACCTTTTGCGCGGCGCTCACGGGCTTTGCGCTTTCGAGATACAGCTTTTCGGGAAAGAAATTCTGGTACACCATGATCCTTCTCTGCTTTATCGTTCCCGTGACAGTGCTCATGGTTCCCAGACTCATGATGTTTGTAACGGTACAGGAAGCCATAAAGTTCACATTGATCGGAACTCCGATCCCTCAGATCCTGATGGCGATCTTGGGACAGGGCGTGAATTCCACGATCCTGATCCTGATCTTCCAGAATTTCTTTAATCTGATACCGAAATCTCTGGACGAAGCTGCCATGATCGACGGTGCGGGCCCTTTCCGCGTGTTTTTCCACATCGGTCTTAAGCTCAGCTTCAGCACGGTCCTCGTTGTTTTCCTTTTCGCATTTGTATGGAACTGGAACGAGACCTACGTTACCGGAACACTTTTAAGAAGCGGGCTGCAGCTCCTGCCTTCCAGACTTTCGCTGTTCGACAGCGAGTTTGAGAGCGCGGTATCCAGTTCGGGAAGCGCCTTTAAGCTCAACGAAGCCTACAAGATGGCGGCAACTTTCATCTCCATCGCGCCCCTTCTTATCCTCTACTCCTTTGTTCAGAAGAAGTTCATCGAAGGAATTGAAAACACGGGAATTACCGGAGAATAAAAAGCCGGATTCACATTAAAGGAGATCTTATGCATTTAAAAAAAATCATCTGTGCAGCAAGCATATGCCTGCTGGGCGCGTTCTGTGCTTCTTGCGGAACCGCGGACAGTAAAGTGACAGAAGAAAACGGAGGTGGAACAGTGACGGATGACAGCAAATGGCGTGTGGGCGGACAGGTGTCCGATGCCTACGTCGATCCGGCAACGGTGACAAAAGTTCCTGAGGAAATGATAAAAGCCAAGGGCTTTGAATACGACTATGATTCGCTGACCTACGATCTGGTCTGGTCGGACGAATTTGATTACGAAGGTGCTCCCGATCCCGAAAAGTGGGATTACGATCTCGGCGCAAGCGGATGGGGCAATCATGAGCTTCAGGATTACACGAAGGAACTTAAAAATGCCTGCGTCAAAGACGGCAAGCTTCTGATCACAGCCATTAAGGAAAAGAGCAACGGGGCTGATTACTCATCTGCGCGTCTTGTTTCAAGGGGCAAAGGGGATTGGACCTACGGTAAGATCGTGGTTCGTGCAAAACTCCCTTCGGGAAGAGGAACCTGGCCTGCGATCTGGATGCTTTCCACAGACTGGAAGTACGGCGGCTGGCCTAAGTCGGGAGAGATCGACATCATGGAGCATGTGGGCTACGATCAGGATGTGATCCATTACTCGATCCACACGGAGTCCTACTACCATTCGATCGGTACGCAAAAGACTTCCACCACGAAGTTTGAGGGAGTCAGCGAAGGCTTTCACGATTATGCTATAGAATGGCTTCCGGACGAGATCCTTTTTTACACCGATGACAAGCTGACTTTTACTTATCGGCCTACGAAATACAAGAGCACTCCCACTTACAAGGAGTGGCCCTTTGACAAGCCTTTTCATCTCCTTTTGAACATCGCGGTAGGCGGTGACTGGGGCGGTGTACAGGGAGTCGACGAGGACATCTGGCCTCAGACGATGGAAATAGAATACGTCAGAGTCTACCAAAGTCCACAGATTACAGAGCTTACAAAATGATGAAGACTGAGAGGATTACACAGTGAACAACTACAGGGTTAATGAAAGTGAATTTATAATAGAGGATTACGATCGTCTGCCCCCTTTTTCAAGCTTTCTTCCGGGACTTACGGGAGAAGACGGGATACCCATGTGGGCATTTTACACAAATCGCGGTCAGGCGCTTGCAAGCCTCGGCATCAACAGCAAGGCTGAAGCAATAATGGAATTTAATCCTGCTTGTACTGAGTACGAAAACACGGCACTTAAGGGCTACAGAACTTTCATAAAAGTAAACGGAAAAGTGTATGAGCCCTTCAGATACAGAGGCGATGCCAAGCGTACGATGATCGTCAGAAAGAACAGTCTGACCGTTGAAGAGATTTCAAAGGATCACGGACTCAAGATCGTCGTTGAGTACTTTATCCTGCCGAAGGAGCCCATCGGAGCCCTTGTAAGGCGCGTAAAGCTTGAAAACATCAGCGGTACAGACCTTAAGGCAGAGATCCTTGACGGAGTTTCAAAGATCATTCCCAGAGGCATCAGTAACGGTCAGTTCCAGGAGATGAGTAACCTCTTTAAGAGCTGGACCGATGTGAGAAACATTGAAAACAACGCTCCCATCTTTGCCATGAGAGCTTCCACCGCGGATTCCGCGGAAGTTGCAGAGATCCGCGACGGCTACTTCTATTTCTGCGCTATGGACGGGAAAGCAAAAGAGTGTATCTGCGATCCCGATCAGATCTTCGGATACGACACTTCACTTTGCTTCCCCGTGAATTTTGAAGAAAAGCCTCTTAAAGAGATACCTTCTTCAAAAGCTGTCGTAAACAAGGTTCCGTGTGCTTTCACTCCCATAGAAGCGGATATAAGGGACAGAGAAGCCCTGATCTGGACATCCTACCTTGGGTACACTCCTTCAGAAGCTTTTCTTAACGAGGCTGTCGGAATTTTCCTTAAACGAGGTTATGCATCATCCAGATTTGCTCTTGCAAACGAGCTTGCGGAAGAGCTTACGGCCGATGTAAGAACAGAGACTGCTTTTCCTGCTTTTAACAAGTACGTTGAGCAGTGCTACCTTGACAATTTTCTACGCGGAGGTTACCCGGTAACGGTGGGAGATGCGGTTCTCTATCTTTACAGCCGTAAGCACGGGGATCCCGAGCGTGATTACAACTTTTTTACAATAGACGGAGAGTACTATTCTCAGGGAAACGGTAATTTCCGTGATGTCTGCCAAAACAGAAGAAATGATGTTTTCTTCTGCCCGGGAATGAATGATTACAATGTACGCTATTTCGCAAGCCTTATCCAGCTTGACGGTTACAATCCTCTTGAGATCCGTCCCGCTACCTTCACAGTTAAGGAAGGAAAACTCGAAGAAGCAAAGCGCCTTCTTCACGAGGCCTGCGGAAGTGATGCGGCGGACAGCGTGCTTTTGGGTAAATTTAAGCCCGGAAGGATCTTCAGGAACATTTCCGCCAAGGGCGTTAAGTTAAAGGAAAATCCCAAGACTTTGGTGGAGAAGCTTCTCCTGCTCTGCGATGAACACATTGAAGCGGGTACATTGGAGGGCTACTGGAGCGATCATTGGGATTACGTCTTGGATCTTGTGGAAAACTATCTTTCAGTTTTTCCGGATCGTGCACAGGAGTTTTTAACTGCCGAAGGTTATCGTTTCTACGAAAGCGATATACGTGTGAAAGAAAGAAGCCGTGCTTACGTGCTGGACGACTCCGGCGTTCATCAATATGCCTCCGCTGAAAGAGTCACCCCTGAAGATGAAGGTTTTTCGGCAGGCGGTACCAACTGGAAGAAGGACAGAAACGGTAAAACCGTGGAAGTATCTTTACTTGCAAAGCTTTTCACACTGGCACTTACGAAGTTTACGATCCTTGATCCCTATGGAATGGGTGTCGAAATGGAGGGCGGAAAGCCCGGCTGGAACGATGCGATGAACGGTCTTCCCGCGATGTTTGCGGGCTCTATGCCCGAGACCTTCGAACTCAGGAGACTTCTGGAATTTCTGGCAAAAGCTCACTGCGAAAGAGAGATTTCTCTGCCTGCGGAAGTTGCGGGATTCTTCGGAGAGGTTTCAAAACTCCTTAAGAAGTATCCGCTTCCTCTTAATGCCGAAGACGAAAAGAACGGAAACTTCGGAACGCACGATTTTGAGTACTGGGATGGAGTTGCAGCTGCACGCGAAAACTATCGTAAAAAGATCTACAAGCCTTTAAGCGGCGAAAATGCAGCTCTTTCATCCGAAGAAGTCGCAGACTTCCTTACGGCTGCCCTTGAAAGGGTCAATGCAGGCATAGAAAAAGCGAAGTCGCTTTTCGGAGACGAGATTCCCACCTACTTCACCTACGAAGTAACTGATTACGAAGTGCTTGATACATGCGATGAGAGCGGAAGAAAGAATGTCAGGGCAAAGGGCTTTAAGGCTCTGAACGTTCCCCGCTTCCTCGAAGGACCCGCACGTTACCTTGCGTCGGGCGCAAGCGATGCAAAAAAAGTTCATGCCGAAGTGATGGCAAGCGGACTTTACGATAAAAAACTTAAGATGTTTAAAACAAGTGAATCCATTGAAAAGCTTTCACATTCCTACGGCCGTGTCCGCGCTTTTACGCCCGGCTGGCTTGAAAGAGAAAGCATTTTCCTTCACATGGAATACAAGTATCTTTATGCACTCCTTAAAAACGGACTCTATGACGAGTTCTATGAAGCAGCGAAGACAGCGATGATCCCATTCATGGATCCTTCTGTTTACGGAAGAAGCACATTGGAAAACTCTTCCTTCATCGCATCAAGTGCAAATCCGGATGAGAGAGTACACGGAAGAGGCTTTGTTGCCAGACTTTCCGGCTCCACCACGGAGCTTCTCGGAATGTGGATCCGTATGTTCATGGGTGAAAAAGTCTTCCGCATGGAAGACGATCGCCTTAAGATCACATTTTCGCCGGCTCTTCCCGGAGAGTTCTTTACGGAGAACGGGATCGCATCCTGGACATTCATGGGACAGTGCAGAGTGGTTTACCACAACCCCGACCGCAGGAGCACCTACGGAAACGACGGAGCAAAAGTGGTTTCCATGAAGCTTTTGACGGTCGGCGGAGAAACCGTGATCGCAGAAGGCGACACACTTGAAGGTGAAATGGCCGAAAGGCTCAGAGACGGCGGATTTGTTCGCATCGATGCCGAAATGAAGTAGAAAAAGAGATTATGACAGAGGTTTAATTATGAAATACTGGGCGACAGAAAAAGCTATATGCTATTCGGGTTACAGGGAAGGGCAATCGCCTTTGACAGGCATATGCCCCGGTTACGGTCAGGTTGAAGAGGACCTTAAGATCCTTGTGGCTGAAGGCTACAGATACATTCGCATGTATGAACCCGGAGCACATGCACGTACGGCACTCAGAGTGATACGTGACAGCAAGCTCCCTTTAAAAGTGATGCTCGGAATAGATCCGAAACGTGAATTCAATAACATAGGCTGTCCTTGGGTCAAGGAAAGTCTAAACGCATCAAGGCTGCAGAAAAATGCCGCCTATAACGACAGAATGATAAAGAATCTTATCACCCTTGCAAACGAGTATGACAAGGAGATCATGTGCGTTTCTGTGGGAAACGAGAATCGTCCTTCATGGGGAGCGGATCTGGTGACTGCGGATCGCCTCGTGGAATTCGCAAAGAAATTAAAAGCCGGATGCAAACAGCCCGTGACCTACAATGAGGGCACTCATGAATGGCTGGATCTCGAGGAATTGGTGAAGATCATCGACATCATTTCGATCCACAGCTATCCGCTCTGGAACGGTGTTGCGGTGGACAAAGCTCTTGAAATGAACAAGCAGGATTATGCACTGATCAAGGGAAAGTATCCCGACAAGGAAGTGATCTTCACTGAATGCGGATGGGCGACCAAGAGTAATGACAAGGGCATGAGCAGCGCTCAGGCAAATGAAGAATATCAGGTAAAGTACATCGAAAGCCTTTGGAAATGGGCGGAAAGTGAAGACATACAGGTGTTTCTTTTTGAAGCCTTCGATGAACCGTGGAAAGGAAGCGAAGATCCCACGGAACCGGAGAAGCATTGGGGGATCTACAATGTGGACAGAACGAAGAAGTCCGCATGGAACAGATGATATAAAAGTGGATTGAGGATCGATCGGAAAGATCCGGTACTCAGGAGGAAATGAAATGGTAACCATTAAAGATGTTGCGCGGGAAGCGGGCGTTGCGATTTCTACTGTTTCCAACGTTTTGAACAACGTAGGAAATGTGAGCCAGGAGACCTGTAAAAAGGTCATGGAAGTTGTGGAAAGACTGAAATACGTCCCGAACGTAAACGCCAAGTATCTGAAGACAAATAAAAAGAACACCATAGGCTTGTTTGTGTCCAGTGTACAGGGTGATTTCTACAGACAGCTGGTTCAGGCCGTGCATCTGCAGTGCAAGATCAACGGTTACATCCTGAACATTTACGTAAGCAATGAAAACACCAGTGAAGAGATCTACAGCATGATCCTGAGTTCGGGTGTGGAAGGCGCCATCATCATGAACGACGGTCTCAGCGACAACTACCTTGACCGTCTTGAACGCCTTAACATGCCCATCGTCTTCATCGACAGAGAATACAAGTCGGAGAAGGTGTCGAGCGTGGTCATCGATAATGCGTACGGCGTCACTCAGGCGGTGGAGTATCTGGTCAAGCTGGGACACAGAAGGATCGGCTACTTTCACGGTGTTGACAATTTTGATGAAAAAGCGAGATTCAATGCTTTTAAAGATACTTTAAAACGTTTTGCTCTTCCTGTTGAAGAGAAATTCATGCTGAACGGTTACTTTGAAGAGGCTGTGGCCTACAGTGAGATGTACAAGCTCCTCATGCGCGGCGGAGAACTTCCGGATGCTTTTTTCTGTGCAAACGATGAAATGGCGCAGGGAAGCATTCGTGCTCTTAACGCTATGGGCATACGCGTTCCGGATCAGATCAGTGTTGTGGGCTTCGATGATTCGATCCTTGCCCCTCTCTATCGTCCCGCACTCACTACGGTACACGCCCCGGTTGTTGAGCTGGGCAGCCGCAGTGCTACCGAGATCATCCGCCTTGTCCGCAGAGAAGGCGAAGACTTCGGCACCTGCCAGAAACTGCAGCCCACCCTGGTACTGCGCGAATCCTGCAAGCTCGCCGCAGAATGACCCTTTGGGGATGGGGTTAGAAGTTCATTTCAGAGGTTTATTTTCATTTCAGAGGAACATTTATGTACAGATTTATCGATAACAACGGAAGTTTTGAACTTGAAAATGCGGATAGGAATTCCTATCTGTATTTTCCTATATGCAATGATGCCGGGATCATGGGCTCCCTCACACCCACTCTCGGCGGAGACCTGATGCTTGACAAGAACAGGTTCATCCTTGAGCCCACAAGCGTCGAGAACCTCCATAACAACAGGAATGCGCGTAACTTCTGGCTCCGCTTTGAGGACGGCGCGCTGCGCTCCGCTACGGGTAATTCCGTTTGGCAGAAAGCGGAGAGAGATGAGGAGTCCGGCTTTGGCACGACTGTTCGCGCAGGACTTTTGTGGCACGAGGTCGAAAACACGATCACACACGGCTCAGACCGCATCAAGGCGGAGATCCTGGACTTTGCGCCTGTTGAAAGCTTTAAATGCGAGATCATGCGTGTCCGCCTCACGAACACGGGAAACAAAAAGGCGGCCTTTACACCCGTGGCTGTCATCCCGTTATATGCCCGTTCCGCAGACAATCTCCGTGACCACAGGCATGTTACGAGCCTTCTGCACCGCATCGAAACCTCAGCAAACGGCGTTACCGTGACTCCCACTTTGAGTTTCGACGAACGCGGACATTTAAAGAATCACACGACCTACTTTGTTGTCGGCTGCGACGGCAGCGGAAAAGCACCCGCAGCCTTTTACCCGACAGTCGGGCATATAATTTCCGAAGGCGGCGACTTTGAGCGTCCTCTGGGACTCAAAGCCGGTAACAATGTGCCTGCGGGAGAAAGATTTGAAGGCGTCGAAGCGGTCGGAGGACTTGAGTTTGAAATGAAAGAACTCGCTCCCGGTGCTTCGTTTGAATACATCATCTTTATCGGAGCAGATGACAACGCATCCGAAAAGATCCCCGAGATACTTAAAAACTACGGGTCTGCCGAGCTTACAAAGGAAGCTCTCGACAGGAACATTTCCCACTGGACCCGTCTTTCGAAGGAAGGCCTTTCCAAGTGCAAAGGCTCTGCCGAAACGATCGCCAAGGCAGCGGGACTGGAGCTTTCCGACGCAGAAAACTACCTTCTCTGGGTTTCCGCGGAACCTGTGCTTCGCCGTATCTTCGGCTGCTCATTCCTTCCCTACCATGATTACGGCAAGGGCGGAAGAGGCTGGAGAGATCTGTGGCAGGACTGCCTTGCACTCATGCTCGGCGATCCGAAGTCCGTTCGCGATCTTCTTATCAACAACTTCGCGGGAGTGCGTGCCGACGGAACAAATGCGACGATCATCGGGAAAGAGCCGGGGGAATTCGTTGCGGATCGTAACGGGATCGCCAGAGTCTGGATGGATCACGGCGTTTGGACATGGATCACGATGAAACTCTACACGGATCTTTCGGGAGACACGGACATCCTTGAGACCGAGCAGTTCTACTTTAAGGACAGGCTTGCCATGAGGGCGAGAGACGTTGACGACGAGAGCAACGATGTCCACGGCGGAAAAAAGTGCTTTGATGACAAGAAGACAGAAACTCTTCTCAAGGATTCAAACGGCAGGATCTACCGCGGATCGCTTTTCGAGCATATGCTCCTCATGCATCTCACGGTTGCCTGCGATGTCGGAGAAAACGGCAACATGCTCCTTCGCGGGGCGGACTGGAACGATGCTCTGGACATGGCTGACAAAAAGGGCGAGAGCGTTGCTTTCACGGCTGCATATGCGGGTAACCTTAAAGAAATGGCAGTGTACTTAAGAAAACGCGGCGGAAAAGTCTCTATCCTTAAAGAGATCGCAGATCTTGCAGCGGGGCTTTCCGAACTTTGCAAAAAAGAGACGGAACAGCCTATGAAGGATTCAAAAGATCGGATCAAAGCGTTCGCAAGGGAAAAGCAGGCGCTTCTTAAAGGATATTGCCAATCCGTTCGCCATGACGTGTCGGGCGTTAAATGCGAGATCGACGCAATACTTCTGGCAGACGAACTTGACGCTGTTTCTGCAGCGTTTTCAAAGCATATAAAGGAAAATGAATTCATTTACGACGGAGAATACGGCTGGATAAACGGCTATTACGATAACGAAGGAAAAGCCGTTGAAAGCCTTGAAGACGGCAGGATCATGCTGACGGGAGCTGTTTTCTCGATCATGTCGGGGATCGCGTCCGAAAGCGACGTCGAAAAAATGATAAAAACTGCCGACAAATACCTCTTCAGCGAGGTTTCGGGCGGTTACAGATTAAATACGAGATTCGGAAACGAAGAGTATTACGCACACAATCTCGGAAGAATGTTCGGCTTTGCATACGGAACCAAAGAAAACGGCGCTGTTTTCTGCCACATGGCGGTAATGTATGCATATGCCTTACTGAAAAGAGGCTTTAAGGAGGCGGCTCTGAAAGTTGTTGCGCAGCTCGTGAAGCAGAGCATGACTTTTGCCGGGAGCCGTATCTATCCGGGCATTCCCGAGTACTTCGACCCCAAGGGGCGCGGAATGTATCCCTACCTCACCGGCGCGGCGAGCTGGCTCCTCCTCTTTTTTTACAAGATCGCGCAGGAAAATGTCGCAGAATAACCCGTACGGGAGAAAGGATGATCCGGCCGAAAGTCGGATCGGGAGAGTGTTATGAAGGCATATGTAACAAACGATGCTAAAAAACAGTATTGGTCTGAAATGACAGACTTCGAAAAAGGCGAGAACGCAATGCAGACGGTGCGCATATACAGAGACTGCAAGTTTCAGACGATTCGCGGTTTCGGCGGTGCGTTCACACAGAGCAGCGGTATCAACGTTTCAAAATTACCGGAAAGCAAGAGGAAGCAGTTTTTCAGGGACTACTTCGGAAAAGACGGCCTGAATTACAACCTCGGCCGTGTCCACATCAACAGCTGCGATTTCTCGACGGGCGACTATGCCTACCTCAAGGACGCTTCCGAGCCCTTGAGCGCATTTGACCTGTCGGTCGACGACGAGTACATCCTTCCGATGCTGAAAGAAGCTTCGGAACACGGCGGCATCGAACTTCTGGCTTCGCCCTGGAGCCCGCCGGCCTACATGAAGACAAACGGAGACATGAAGAACGGCGGTCAGCTCAAGCGTGAGTTCTACGGCGACTGGGCAGCCTACATGGTGAAGTTCGTGCAGGAGTACAAAAAGCGCGGCGTGAACATCTCCATGATCTCCGTACAGAATGAACCCGCTGCGGTCCAGACCTGGGAATCGTGCATATATTCCGCCGAGGAAGAGGGTACTTTCGCCGCCTCGTTCCTCGGACCCGCACTTGAAGCTGCCGGACTTTCGGATGTGAAGATCTTCGTCTGGGACCACAACAAAGAGATCCTTTTTGACCGCGCCTGCGGTGCGATGAGCGTTCCCGGCGCCGACAAGTACATCGGAGGCTTCGCCTTCCACTGGTACACGGGCGACCACTTTGATGCGATCCGCCTGACACAGGACAGGTTCCCGAGCAAGGAACTGATCTTCACGGAAGGCTGCGTGGAATACAGCCGCTTCGCGGATTCGAACGAAGTCAGAAAGGCAGAGATGTACGGACATGATATGCTCGGAAACCTCGCTTCCGGAGCAACGGGCATACTGGACTGGAACCTCCTCCTCGATGCGAAGGGCGGCATCAACCATGTCGGAAACTTCTGCGCCGCACCCATAATGTGCAACGACGACTTCACCGACTATGAAAAACGCCTGAGCTACTACTACATCGGGCATTTCTCGAAATTCGTAAAGAAGGGAGCCCGCAGGCTTGCAACATCCGTTTACAGATCCGATATCGAGAGCACTGCTTTCGAAAATCCCGACGGAAGCGTTGTCTGCGTTCTTCTTAACCGCACACAGAACGACATCCGGTTTGCGCTTACCGACGGAAAGGAGTCACATTATGTGACGCTCCCGGCACACAGCATAATGACGGTGGAAATGTAGGAAATTTAAGTAACATAAGAGACCTCTTGAGAGGTCTCTTTTTTTATCAATCAAAACAAACGTCAGAGCTTTCGACTGTTTCCGCCGCGAGCGAGGAGTGTATGTTTGATACATAAAAAAGGTTCATAACTGTCTGCTTGACAATCATGAACCTTAAGGACTATTTTTTGAGATATGAAGCTATCTGTTCCTCAGAGAAGCCGTTCTGCTTCAGAAGTGTGAGGAGTTTTGCATTTTCGGTGCTTAATGAAGTGTTTTTGG
>JAILNG010000024.1 GCA_024691875.1 Lachnospiraceae bacterium
TCCGCTGCATCCTGCACAACAAACTGCCTTGCACCCATGGCTAAGACACTCAATGATTATGCTCCCATCCAGAGCGGTATCATGAGCACTATCCATGCATATACAGGCGATCAGATGATCCTTGACGGACCTCACAGAAAGGGCGATCTTCGTCGTGCACGTGCCGGCGCAGCTAACATTGTTCCCAACAGCACAGGCGCAGCAAAGGCTATCGGCCTTGTTATCCCTGAGCTTAACGGAAAGCTCATCGGCTCTGCTCAGAGAGTTCCCGTTCCGACAGGATCTACAACAATCCTTACAGCAGTTGTTAAGGGTAAGGACGTTACAAAGGAAGGCATCAATGCAGCAATGAAGGCAGCAGCAAGCGCATCCTTCGGCTACAATGAGGATCCCATCGTTTCTTCCGACGTTATCGGTATGAGATTCGGTTCCCTTTTCGATGCTACTCAGACAATGGTATCTAAGATTGGTGACGATCTTTTCCAGGTACAGGTTGTTTCTTGGTATGATAACGAGAACAGCTACACAAGCCAGATGGTTCGTACTATCAAGTACTTCGCTGAGATCTAATCTTTGAAAAATAAGACCTTATTGGGGTCCGGTCATTTTGGACCGGACCCTTTCTTTTATGATAAGAAACGGCTTTAATGCTTTCTTATAATATCTATTTAATAATTCAGGAGGACAAAAAAATGGGTTTAAACAAAAAATCTGTTGACGATATTAACGTAAAGGGACGTCGCGTCCTTGTTCGTTGTGATTTCAACGTTCCGTTAAAGAATGGTGTCATCACCGATGAAACTCGTATCAATGCAGCACTTCCCACGATCAATAAGCTTGTAAAAGATGGCGGAAAGGTTATCCTTTGCTCTCATCTCGGAAAGGTTAAGGAAGGCCCCAACGAGAAGGAATCTCTTGCACCTGTAGCTAAGAAGCTTAGCGAGAAGCTCGGCAAAGAGGTTGTTTTCGTTTCTGATTACAACGTAACCGGCGAAGCTGCTACCAAAGCTGTTGCAGCTATGAAGGAAGGAGACGTTATTCTTCTTCAGAATACACGTTTCAGAGGATCGGAAGAAACAAAGAACGGTGAAGGCTTCTCAAAGGAGCTGGCTGATCTTGCGGATGATTATGTTTGTGATGCATTCGGTTCTTCTCACAGAGCACATGCTTCTGTTGAAGGCGTTACAAAGTTCATTAAGGCTAAGGGCGGCAACAACTGCGTAGGTTATCTTATGCAGAAGGAGATCGAGTTCCTCGGCAATGCTGTTGAGAATCCCGTTAGACCTTTCGTAGCAATCCTTGGCGGAGCTAAGGTTGCTGATAAGCTTGCAGTTATCGATAACCTCCTTAATAAGTGTGACACACTCATCATCGGTGGTGGTATGGCTTACACATTCCTTAAGGCACAGGGTTATGAGATCGGTAAGTCTCTCGTTGATAATGAGAAGATCGACTACTGCAAGGATATGCTTGAAAAGGCAAAGAAGAACGGCAAGAAGATCCTTCTTCCCGTTGACTCCGTAACGATCGCTTCTTTCCCTGATCCCATTGATGCAGCTGTTGAGACTGCAACTTACGATTACGACAAGATGCCCGCTGACCGTGAGGGCTGCGACATCGGACCCAAGTCTCGTAAGCTTTTCGCTGATGCTGTTGCGACAGCTAAGACTGTTGTTTGGAACGGACCTATGGGCGTATTCGAGAATCCTACACTCGCAGCAGGTACACTTGCAGTAGCTGAGGCTCTTGCAAAAGCTGATGCAACAACTATCATCGGTGGCGGTGACTCCGCTGCGGCTGTTAACCAGATGGGTCTTGGCGACAAGATGAGCCACATCTCCACAGGTGGCGGTGCTTCTCTTGAATTCCTTGAGGGTAAGGCACTTCCCGGTGTAGTAGCAGCTGATGATAAGTAGGAGGTTACAATGAGAAAGAAGATCATTGCAGGTAACTGGAAGATGAACATGACTCCTTCACAGGCTGTTGCACTTTGTGCAGAGCTCAAGGATCTTGTTAAGAATGATGACGTTGATGTGGTTTATTGCGTTCCTGCCATTGACATCGTTCCTGTTGTTAACGCACTTAAGGGAACCAATGTTAAAGTTGGTGCCGAAAATATGTATTTCGAAGAGAAGGGTGCATACACCGGAGAAATTTCCGCAGCAATGCTTAAGGATGCCGGCGTAGAGTACGTTATCATCGGACATTCCGAGAGAAGAGATTATTTCAAGGAAGATGACGCACTTCTCAATAAGAAAGTAAAGAAAGCAATCGAAGCAGGTCTTACACCCATTCTTTGTTGCGGAGAAACTCTTGAGCAGAGAGAAATGGGAATTACAATGGACTGGATCAGAATGCAGATCAAGTCGGACCTTGCAGGTGTTGCAGCAGCAGATGTTGCTAAGCTTGTTATCGCTTATGAACCCATTTGGGCAATCGGAACAGGAAAGACGGCAACCACCGCTCAGGCTGAAGAAGTTTGCGGCGGAATCCGTGCATGCATCGCTGAGATCTATGATAAGGCAACAGCTGATGCGGTTCGCATTCAGTACGGCGGATCTGTTAATGCAGGCAATGCTGCCGAACTCTTTGCGGAAAAGGACATCGACGGCGGACTTGTCGGTGGTGCTTCCTTAAAGGCAGATTTCGGTAAGATCGTTTGCTACAATAAGTAAAATGAGTTTTATTGCGGGAAGGTAAGACTTCCCGCTTTTTTGTTATACCGTTGTTGTTACAACATTAACAACTTAGAAAAATAATTCTTTACAAAATCAATCTTTTTAAGTATAATAATCGGCAGTGTCGTATTTTTGAAATACGAAGAAGATGCGAGGGATGCTCGCAGAAATAAAAATCTCTCGTGTTTGGAGGTGTTCAAGGTGGAAATCTTAAAGGTTGTTGTTACAATTGTTTATGTTATTGTATGTCTCGCTCTGGTTGTAGTTGTACTCGGTCAGGAAAGTAAGTCCGAAGGACTTTCCGGTTCCGTAAGCGGTATGGCTGAGACCTATTGGGGCAAGAATAAGGGCCGTTCCATGGAAGGTACACTTGAAAGGGTTACAAAGATCCTTGCGGTTGCATTTATCCTTCTTTCAATCGTCCTTAACCTGCTCTAATATAGAAAGAATGAATTTTCAAGGGCCTGCATCTGATGCAAGCCCTATTTTTTATAAATATTAGTTTAAGAGAGAAGTATAATCGATCGGAAAGTAAAATGAAGAATTTTAAGATCACATTAAAAAAAGAAAAGGAAGACAGAAACAAAAAGTCGGAAGAAGTAAAACTTGTTCCGGCTGTATTTCGTGCCACATCCAAAGGCTTCGGATTTGCTGCCGTTCTTGATGAAAACGGAGAGCCGGGAGACGAGATCTTTATTCCTGCGCAAGATAAGAAAACAGCATGGAACAACGATACCGTTATAGTAAGGATAACCAAAGAAAAGGCGGCAGATCGAAAAGCAGAAGGTGTTATTGAAAAAATAGAGAAAAGAAATACAGAATATATAATCGGAACCTTCGTTAAAAGCAAAAACTTTGGTTTTGTAGTTCCCGATGACAGAGGAATGGAAGAGGACATATTCATCCAAAAGGAACATACCAAAGGAGCTGTGGACGGACATAAGGTTTATGTCAGGATCACGGATTACGGCACAAAAAAGAAAAATCCCGAAGGACGTGTAGTTGAAATTCTCGGACACATAGACGATCCGCACACGGATATGAAATCTGTACTCAGAGCCTTTAACATTTATCCGGAATTTTCAATGGAAGTTGCTGATGAAACTGACAACATTCCCTCGGAAGTAACGGAAGAGGATAAGAAGGGCAGAGTAAGCTATGAGAACGATCTTATTGTGACCATCGACGGAGCCGATGCAAAAGATCTGGATGATGCTGTGAGCGTTGTGCGTACTGACAACGGCTACAGACTTTCGGTTCATATTGCCGATGTATCTGATTATGTTAAGGAAAACTCTCCGCTGGATAAAAGTGCTTTGGACAGAGGAACCAGTGTTTATCTGATAAACAAGGTCGTGCCCATGCTCCCTCACAAGCTTTCAAACGGCATATGTTCACTTAATCAGGGTGAAGAAAGACTTGCTCTTTCCTGTATAATGGATATTGACGAAAACGGAAAGATCATCGGACACAAGATCACGGAAAGCGTTATCAAGGTTACAAGAAGAATGACCTATGATGCGGTGGCTGAGATACTCGACGTTTTTGGCGGAGACTCAAATAATAACGAAAACAGACGTGAAGAACTTAATAAAGAGTATGAAGAACTGATCCCGATGTTTCTTTTGATGAAAGAGTTATCCGACAAATTGCGTGAAAATCGCATGCAAAGGGGAGCTGTGGATTTTGATTTCTCCGACAGTAAGGTGATACTGGATGAAAAAGATGCACCTGTTTTTGTAGGACCCGAGGAAAGAAATGATGCTTCAAAGATCATTGAGGATTTCATGCTTGCTGCTAACGAGACAGTCGCGGAGGACTTTTTCTGGCAGGAGATCCCTTTCCTGTACAGAGTACATGAAACTCCGGACGAGGAGAAGATCAACAAACTCCTGATCTTTATTAAAAATTACGGCCTTTTGCTTAAAGGAAACAAAGCCGAGATACATCCGAAGGAGATCCAAAAAATGCTTTCGAGCATAAAAGGACGGGAAGAAGAAGCGCTGATATCCAGACTTACACTTCGATCCATGAGGCAGGCTCACTATTCGCCTGAATGCGAGGGCCACTTCGGACTTGCTTGTAAGTATTATTGCCATTTTACCAGTCCCATCAGACGTTATCCGGATCTTCAGATTCACAGAATTATCAAAGAAAACTTGAACGGTCGCCTTGATGAGAATAGGAAAATGCATTATAATAAGATATTGGATAATGTTGCAAAAATGACAAGTGCAGCCGAAAGAAATGCTGAAAGTGCCGAGCGCGAGATAGTGCGCATGAAGCATATAGAATATATGCAGCAACATATAGGCGAGGCTTTTGAAGGCGTGATCTCAGGAATTACCAATTGGGGCATATATATAGAGCTTCCCAACACCATCGAAGGTATGGTCAGTCTTGCCAACATGAAAGATGATTATTATGTCTTTGATGCTGAGCGTATGGTCCTTACAGGCGAAAAGAAACACAAAACATATGTCTTGGGACAAAAGCTTTACATTGAAGTTGTCAATGCCGATAAACTGCTGAAAACGATAGATTTTGCGATTATCGGTGAAAAAAGATATAAAACACTCACGGAGAACAGCAGGGACAATGGCTGAAAAACAGAGCTTCGTTCTCGAAGCGAATAATAAAAAAGCATATTTTGATTATTTTATAGAGGAAAAGTATGAAGCGGGTATAGAATTGTTCGGAACCGAGGTTAAATCAATAAGACAGGGCAAGGTTTCGATTAAAGAAGCATTCATACGTATAGATAACGGCGAAGTGATCGTTTACGGTATGCACGTGACACCTTATGAACAGGGGAACATATTTAATAAAGACCCTTTGAGACCCAAGAAGCTTTTAATGCATAAAAAAGAGATCATGAAGCTTTTGGGACAGATCAAGGAAAAAGGATATACATTGGTTCCATTACAGGTCTATATAAAAAATGGACTGGTGAAGGTTGAAATTGGGCTGGCAAGAGGTAAGAAAAACTACGATAAGAGAGAAGTTACCGCGAAAAAAGAACTTAATCGTGAAATGGAAAGAAATTTCAAAATAAGGATCTGAGGTTAAATCATGCATGATAATGTAATTGTGGTTCTTCCATCACTTGATCCGGATTTCCGTCTTAATTTGGTTGTGGACGGTTGCTTGGAACAGGGATTTAAGGAGATCGTTATAGTAAATGACGGAAGCGATGCGGCTCATAAAGAGCCGTTTGAGATCGCTGCAAAGAAGCCCGGCGTTACGGTTCTGGAACATGAAGTGAACAAGGGTAAGGGCAGAGCGTTAAAGACTGCTATGAGCTGGATCTTGGAAAACAGAAAGGACGCTATCGGCATCGTTACTGTTGACGGAGATAATCAGCATCATCCGGAAGATATAAAAGCCTGTGCCGCAGCAATGACCGAAAGGCATATGACGGTGCTGGGATGCCGTGATTTTTCAGAGCCTCAGGTTCCATGGAAGTCCAAGGCGGGAAACAACATTACAAAATTTGTATTTCGGGCATTTTGCGGGATTAAGATCTCAGACACTCAGACAGGGCTGAGAGCATTTCCTGTCGAAACACTTCCGATGCTCTGCGAATGCGAAGGAGAACGCTTTGAGTTCGAAACCAACATGTTGCTGGAAATGCATTCGATGAATATTCCTTTTTCAGAGGTTAAGATCCGCACGATCTATGAAGATAAGGAAAATTCGACTTCCCATTTCCATCCTTTCAGAGATAGTTTTAAGATCTACAAGATCATCTTCAAATATGTTTTTTCATCCATTGCTTCGACATTGGTTGATCTGGTTCTGTTCTTTATATTGAACCTTGTTTTAAAAAACGTCATTACCGAAGGTTTTACTCTTTTCGGACATGAATTCGGATCGGGATTGGTTGTTGTTTTTCTTGCAACTGCCGGAGCTCGACTTGTTTCTTCCTTTATGAACTATAAGGTAAACAAGCATATAGTTTTTAAATCCGATGCTGATCATACCATGCTTAAGTACTACATTCTTGCAATTTTACAGATGAGTGCATCTGCTTTGCTGGTTTATCTGATCTCTCATGCTTTCGGAGAGGGAAGTGTTCTGAGAACATTATGCAAGGCTGTTGTGGATACGGCACTTTTCTTTATCAGTTTCAGAGTACAGAAGGCATGGGTTTTCAAAAAATAACGCTGTATTTCGGGGATATGCCTTAAAAATGTCATATCTTTGATGTATAATACAATTTAATCCATTAGGGCTTGTTCCGGTTTCGACGGGGATTTTGAACCTATGGTAGCCATCCGTGGAGGCGCGCCACGTAAAAACACCAAATTAAAATTAAACGCTAACGATAATTTAGCACTCGCTGCCTAAGGGCAACGCGTCGGCCGATATGCACCTACACATAGCGTAACCGGCGTCGAACTTGTAGGAAACGACACGCGGTAAGCTTTGCCCGCGCGGGCGTATTATGAAGCTACCGAATCTTTAAGCGCGTCTGTTTGCTTAAGGAGGAGGGAATGGCGCAAGCAAGATAGCAGACTGTGATGGAAGAAGCTGTAGCGGATAGATTTTCGGACAGGGGTTCGACTCCCCTCAGGTCCACTAAAAGACGTGCTTGCACGTCTTTTTTTGTGGACCTGAGGGGAGTGCTTAGCGCCGACCGGAGCGGGAGCGGAGACGACGCCCTCTTTTGATCTCCCCAATGTTTTTCTGCCCCTAACTTATTTTTTGATTGCAAGATTCCCAAATGAGATTTATCATATTATTGTTTTAGAGATTACAAGTTTAGGAGGCAACTATGGGATTGAATGACACACCCTCAGGGGAAAGAGTACACATCGGATTTTTCGGCAGCAGAAACGCGGGTAAATCAAGCGTTGTAAATGCCATTACCGGCCAGCAGATCGCAATCGTATCAAATACACCGGGAACCACAACGGATCCGGTTTACAAATCAATGGAGCTTCTTCCTCTCGGACCCGTTGAGATCATTGACACACCCGGAATCGACGACGAGGGCGAGCTGGGTGAAATGAGAGTGAGCCGTACCAGACAGGTGCTTGGAAAGACAGACATCGCAGTACTTGTGGTTGACGGTGAAAAGGGCATGAGAAATGCCGACTATGAATTGGTTGAACTCTTTAAAGAGAAAAACCTTAATTATATTATAGTAATGAACAAGGCGGATCTTTTAAATCCCGCCATGAGATCGGTAAATCAGGACAATGTAATTTACGTGTCCGCAAAGAACAATGACAACATCAATGAGCTGAAAGAAAGGATCGCCCATCTGACAAAGACGGATGATATGAAGCTGAAGCTGGTGGGAGATCTCATCGAGCCGGGAGACATCTGCGTCCTGGTTACTCCCGTGGATGCGGCCGCACCCAAAGGCAGGCTGATCCTTCCTCAGCAGCAGGCTATCAGAGACATTCTGGAGGCAGGCGGTATCAATGTGGTCGTTCAGGAAGACAGATTAAAGGATGCCTTGGGATCATTGGGCAGGAAACCCAAGATCGTGATCACGGATTCCCAGGCTTTTGCAAGAGTTGACAAGGACACTCCTTCAGACATCCTGCTCACTTCTTTTTCTATTTTGATGAGCAGATACAAGGGAACTCTTAAAGCTTCGATCAAAGGTGTTCAAAAGATCGACGAGCTGAAAGACGGAGACGTTGTTCTCATGAGCGAGGGCTGCACACATCACAGACAATGCGGAGACATCGGAACCGTTAAGATACCCAACTGGTTAAGAGAACATACAAAGAAAGACATTACGATAGAGACTTCCTCCGGAACAGGCTTTCCCACGGATCTTTCAAAATACGCACTGGTCATCCACTGCGGAGGCTGCATGCTGAACGAAAGAGAAATGAGAAGCAGGATTGCAACGGCGGAATCACAGAATGTGCCCATTACCAATTACGGAATGGCCATTGCCAAGATGAAAGGAATTTTAAAGAGAAGTCTTTCACCGTTACCGGAATATAAGGATTTCTTCGAGTGACGGACTAAACATTTTTCGGAGGCATGAAATGATTGACGGATTTTTAAAGGCGGCTGCCATAACACCCGAGATCAGGGTTGCGGACACGGCTTTTAATGCGGATGTTGTTATCAAAGAAGCAAAGGATGCGGTTAAGAAGGGAGCAAAACTCCTGGTCTTTCCCGAACTTTGCATCACCGGCTACACCTGCAGCGACCTTTTCTTACAGGACATATTGCTGAAAAACGCCCGAGAAGAGCTTAAAAGGATAGCAGAAGAAACGAAAAAGCTGGACGCGCTGATCTTTGTGGGACTTCCCCTGGAGGAAGACGGAAAGCTTTACAATGTTGCGGCTGCTTTAAACAAGGGAAAAGTGCTTGCTTTGATCCCCAAGACTTTTATTCCGACCTACGGAGAGTTTTACGAGATCAGACATTTTGCATCGGGAAGCAACAAAAAAGGCTTTGTTGACCTTTTCGGAGAACAGGTTCCCTTCGGAACGGATGTTTTGATCAAGTGCCGTAACTTCCCCAAACTTGTGGTGGGATGCGAGATCTGCGAAGACCTTTGGGTTCCGGATCCTCCGTCCACGGGACTTGTTCTTCACGGTGCCACAGTGATAGTAAACCCTTCCGCAAGCAACGAGCTTGTGTGCAAGGATGCCTACAGAAAGAACCTGGTTTCCATGACAAGTGCCAGATTGGTTTCCGGCTACGTTTACGCATCAGCCGGAGAAGGAGAGTCCACCCAGGACACTGTATATGCAGGGCATGACCTGATCTGCGAAAACGGGGAAGTTTTGGCGGAGAGCAGACTGTTTTCGACAGGAGCTGTTTTCGGAGATCTGGATCTGGAAAAGATCGCTCATGACAGAAGAAGGATGAACACCTTTGAAGTTCGGGAACCGGATGAAAACACAGTTGTAATCTTCTCGTTCGACGAGATCGAAAAAACGAGCATACAGAGGCGTTACGCGAGAAAGCCTTTTGTGCCCGGAGATGAAGAAACAAGAAACGCAAGATGTGAGCAGATACTTGAAATACAGTCAAGGGGTCTGGAAAAGAGATTAAAGCATATAAATTCTCAAAACGCTACCATCGGAATCTCCGGAGGCCTGGATTCCACATTGGCACTTCTTGTTACCGCGAAGGCCTTTGACATTCTGGGGCTTTCAAGGGAAAAGATCCTCGCTGTCACTATGCCTTGTTTCGGAACCACAGACAGAACATACAATAATGCGGTGAGACTCACAAAGAGCATCGGAGCAACTCTTAAGGAAGTTGACCTTAAAGCAAGTGTGACAGCTCACTTTAAGGACATAGGACAGGACAGTAACGTACACGACATTACCTACGAAAACGGGCAGGCCCGTGAAAGAACTCAGGTACTTATGGATCTTGCGAACAAGAACAACGGTATTGTGGTGGGAACCGGAGATCTTTCGGAACTGGCTCTCGGATGGGCGACCTACAACGGAGATCACATGTCCATGTATGCGGTTAATGTGGGCGTTCCCAAGACATTGGTACGTCACCTGGTTCGTTACTATGCGGATACTTGCGGAGATGAGGAAACAAGAGCGGTCCTTTCGGACATCCTGGACACGCCCGTAAGCCCTGAACTTCTTCCTCCCACGGAAGGCAACATTTCTCAAAAAACCGAGGATCTGGTGGGACCTTATGAGCTTCATGATTTTTTCCTTTATCATATGCTCAGAAACGGATCTGCACCTTCAAAGATCTTCAGACTTGCAAAGCTTTCCTTTGCGGGAGAGTACGATGACGAAACCATACTAAAGTGGCTCAGGACGTTTTGCAGACGTTTCTTTTCACAGCAGTTCAAACGCTCCTGCCTGCCTGACGGCCCTAAGGTCGGAAGCGTTGCGGTTTCACCCAGAGGCGACCTTAGAATGCCTTCGGATGCTGTGGCAAAACTGTGGTTGGATTCTTTAAATGATATACAAGTTTAAGTTTTATTAGACAAAAACGAGAGTTAATGGTATAGTTATCAGAACACGGCTTGTGTTCTGATAACTTTTTGTGAGGTCGTGTTTTATAGAGCGTAAAAACTGGGATGGATTGCGAAACAAGGGGCGCAAGGCGGAGATCGTATGTCATACTGGAAGAAATTTGTTGATTTTTTGCGTGGTGAAACCATAGGTCGCTACAGGGCCGTGATTGAAAAAAGAAATGCCAGAGCATTACAGACAATGGGCGTGATCAATATGATCGTGTCTACAACGCTGTTTGCACTTTCAAGATTTACAATTATGGACACCTTTGACGGCGTTTACATCTTTTTCTTTGTCATCGGTATCATTACTTTTCTTATCGGACGATACATAAACAGATTTTTAAAAAAGAGCAACGCCTTGTTTTACGTGTTGGTTGAAATGTATCTTCTTTCCGGCGTATTTATCAGTGTTATCCTGCGCCCGAATCAGATTTCGATCACATTTATCGTGCTCCTTTGTGTCACATTGCTGGTCATCGTGGACAGGCCATACCGGGTTTTTGCTTTTATTTTGCTGAATATATCCGGTTTTTTGCTTTTGGATATGCAGGTGAAAAAGGGCTACGTACTTGCAGCGGATCTGTATTACACAACGGCATTCGGTCTCATGGCGATCGTCTTGAATTTCTTTACGCTGCGTGAACACATGGATAGCGTGGAGTCCATCGGACAGCTGGAAGACTACAGCGAAAAGGTGGAATTAAAATCCAGGATCGACCAGCTTACAGGCATATTAAACCGCGGCTACGGCGAAGAGACCATGAGAAGGCACATTGAAGCCAGGGATTACGGTATGTTCTGCATCATTGACGGAGACAGATTTAAGCACATCAATGATACCTACGGACATGCTGTGGGAGATAAGGCATTGATCACGATAGCCGCAGGACTCAAAAGATCTTTCAGAAAGGGTGACATCATTACGCGTATGGGCGGAGACGAATTTGCCGTATATGCCCCGGGTGTCAGAACAGATGAAGAGGGAGAAGCCTGCATAAAAAGACTGAAGGCGTACCTTAGTGAAACAAAACTGCCCGAAATGAACGGTGAAGACATTCACATTAGTATCGGACAGACCATATATAATAAAGAGAATCCCATGACATTTGAAGAGCTTTACACCAAGACGGATGCAAAAATGTATCTGAACAAGCTCAGTATTCATCATGAGGAGATCGAAGAGGATCCGGAAACCTGATCCGATCCTCCGAAATTAGGAGCGGTTAATGAAGAAAAGAACAATTTACGGGTTTTTTATCGCCCTTTTTGCTGTAACCCTGTTTACAGGCTGCGGAAAAACCATTACAATGTCAAGTCCGGAAAACTTTGACATCCACACGGAGAAACAAAGGGAAGCACTCGATGCGGGAATTGACAATTTCCTGAAATTTGCATTCGGAACCAAGGAATGGAGTGCGCCGGAAAAAGCTGTGCTTACATGGGAAACAGGTAAGGAAAAACCGGACTCCTGCATTTTAAGATTTTCGGATAATGCGGAACTTAAAGATGCAAAAGAAATAAGTACAGCCGAGAACTCCTTTGCCGTTGGGAATCTTGAGATCGGAAAGACTTACTACTGGCAGGTGGAGTACGAAAACAAAAAAGGAAAAACGATTAAAAGCGAGATCGCTTCTTTTACAACAGATGACAAAGCACCCAGAAACCTGTTTGTTGACGGCGTCACAAACGTGAGAGATCTGGGCGGCTGGAAAACGGAAAACGGGCACGTAAAGCAGGGACTTGTTTTTCGTTCCGCAAGACTGAACGATAACGGAAAAGAAACCGTTTCCGTAACGGAAGACGGTATCCGTACCATGAAAGAGGAACTTGGGATCAAAACCGAGCTTGATCTGAGGCAGGGAGAGATCCGTACATCGAGCGCATTGGGTGAAGATGTGAATTACGTGAACATTCCGATACCCGGTACTGTCACGACACAGCTCAGAATGCATGATGAGTCTGTAAAAAAGGTGTTTACTCTCTTTGCGGATGAAAACAACTATCCGATCCTTGTTCATTGCTCTGTGGGAACAGACAGAACGGGACTTGTATCCTTTATGCTGAACGGTCTTTTGGGCGTAGCTGAAGAAGAACTATATATTGACTATGCCTTTTCTAACTTCGGAAAGATCGGTTCCTTAAGAAAGTATGAGGAGATCAGGGAAAGCTACGTTTCGGTTATAAAGCAATTTCCCGGAGCATCTTTGAGCGAACAGATCGAAAACTATCTTAAGGAGGTCGGGATCACCGACGCTCAGATAAATGAGATCAAAAGAATAATGAAGGTGGAAGAGTAATGGGAGACTACGAAAGAGAATATACCAGAGTGGACATTGCACGAGCGATACTTGACAAGATGATCCTGGGTATCGAAGATCCTTTAAGACAAAGGAATGCGTTTGTCCACCTCTACGGAACGGGACAGTCCTGTGCTCTGATCGCCTTTAAAAGAGGTCATGACGGAGAATACTCGGAACTTGCCTGTATTGCAGGAATGCTCCATGATTTTTCCAAATACGAGATATCCGAGGATGTTCCGGAACACGCAAAAAAGAGCGCGCTCAGAGTCTGGCCATTGCTTCAGGCGACGGGGGAATTTTCGGAAGAAGAGCTTACAATGATCTGTACGGGAATTGCAAATCATTCCCAGAAAGAACGTAAAGACGATGAGTTTTCCGAGATCATCAAGGACGGAGACGCCATGCAGCATTGGCTCAGGAATCCTGCGGAAGCCTATTTCAGTGAAAAGTCCAGGAATGTGGAATTGAGAAAAGAATTTGGCATTAAAGGGGATTGAGTCCAAATATGCCTTAAATATTTGATATGAATCTTAAAATGCTTATATTTGTCATTGTTTTAACAGTTAAGATTTTTATCGGAGCCGTGGGGTAGGCTCTTCAAATACAATATGAGGAGAAAACTATTATGAGAAAAAGAAAGCTTTTGGCAGTTGTGCTGGCTTTCGGCTTGATCATGGGGATGATCGTAAGCCCTGAAAGCACAGCGTTGGCATCCGGCGGAAAAATCGATCCGGATGTACTTGCTGCATCCGCAGAAGTGGGTGACAGGATCCAGGAAGAGGGTATTGTCCTTCTGAAGAATGAAAACAATGTACTTCCTTTGGGAGACAGGAAAGTAAATGTTTTCGGAGTTGCAGCCGCAGCACCTTTCTACGGCAGCAGCGGATCGGGTTCTGTAAGTGAAGACAATGTGGTCACTTTCTTTGGGGCGCTTGATGAAGCGGGAGTTAAGTACAATCCCGCACTTGCGAAAACGTATCTTTCTTACGCGGACAGCATTAAAGGGATAGATCTGGGAGTGCTGGGAACAATCTCGGATAAACACACAAAGGAAGAAATGAACATCGATAAGGCTGATCTCGAAGCGGCTGCGGCCTATTCCGACATTGCGATCGCAGTGATCGGCCGTTGCGGAAGCGAGGGATACGATCTTAAAGAGGATGAACTCAGACTTTCTTTGGCGGAAAAAGCCATGATCAACGCTTTGTGCTTTAACTTTGAGCATGTTATCGTTATTTTTAACACCGCTAACATCATGGAGATGGGATTTTTGGATGAACATGAGGAGATCGAGGGAGCTCTCATGATCTGGAATCCCGGAGAAGTCGGAATGAATGCGGTTGCAAGGGTTCTTAAGGGAGAAGCAAATCCCTCGGGAAGACTTACGGATACAGTCGCTTACAGTGTAAACGATCATCCTTCGACCTGCAATTTCGGCGATTTTTCCTACACCGATGCTGACGGAAATTCCGCCAAGTTTGTGGAATATGAAGAAGGCATATACATCGGTTACCGCTATTTTGAGACTTTTGGCAAAGAGGTCCGGTATCCTTTCGGCTACGGACTTTCCTATACGGATTTTGAATGGTCTGATATTCGGATGAATAAGGACGGGGATAGTGTTACGATCTCACTTGACGTTACCAACACAGGAGACATGGCAGGCAAGGACGTGGCGGAAGTTTACGTTTCCGTTCCTTACATTGCGGGCGGTCTCGAAAAATCTTCGATACAGCTTGCTGCCTATGTTAAAACCGATCTTCTCGAGCCCGGGGAGACGGGAAGATACGAAGCCGGCTTTAACCTGTGGGATGTTTCCTCTTACGACAGTGAAAATGAAGAGGCGTGGGTACTTGATGAGGGCGAGTACAGGGTCTTCGTTTCAAGAGATGTAAAAAATAAGGTTAAGAGTTTCTCTTTCAACCTTTCAAATAAAATGGTCAGAAAAAATGATGAAGTGACGGGTACTGAGATCAAAAATCTTTTTGACGATGTGAGCTATGACGGAATGAAAGTGCTTTCAAGAAACGATCCGAAAGGCACTTTCCCTGAAAAGCCCGAAGCAAATGCTTCTTCACCCGTGAGCCTTAAAAACATCAATGAGCCTGTGTACAATGTTTCATTTATCAGCAATGCACCGAAAACGGGAGCAAAGTACGAGCACACGATACTTCTTTCGGAAGTTTACGCAAATCCTTCTTTGGAAGAAAAGTTCCTTGATCAGCTTACGGTGGATGAAATGATCGGTCTGATCTGTGATGCGGGATACAAGACAAACGCTGTCGACAGACTGGGTATCGTTGCAACGGCAGACAATGACGGACCTGCCGCTGTAAAGGGTGCGGGCGGACTTTCTTACAAGGATTCCGGACTTGCATGGCCTGCGGCGGTTTGCCTTGCGGCTACATGGAATGATGAACTGGCATATGAAATGGGACGCTGCTGCGGTGCGGAAGCAAAGGCTATAGGAACCGATGTATGGTACGCACCCGCTGCAAATCTTCACAGAAATCCTCTGGGAGGAAGAAACTTCGAATATTATTCCGAAGATCCTCTGATCTGCGGTAACATGTCCAATGAGATCGTAAAGGGCGCACAGGAACAGAAAGTTATCGTTACTGTCAAGCACTTTGCTTTGAACGAACAGGAAACCAACAGATGGTGGGTAATGGAATGGGCAGATGAGCAGACAATGAGAGAGATCTACCTCCGCCCGTTTGAAAAGACCGTCAAAGACGGAAAAGCAAAGGGCATAATGAGTGCTTACGATCTTTTGGGACTCAACTGGTGTTCCGCAAATTCTGCTCTTTTGAATTCGCTTCTCAGAGAAGAGTGGGGCTTTAACGGATGTGTCTGGTCGGATTACTCGGTTTACGGACTCTATGGAGATTTCATGAATCCCATGGCTGCTGTTTACAACGGCTGCGATCTGATGCTGACAGGTCTGTACGCGATTCAGCAGGTCTACATGCCTTCCAACATGAAGGGCCAATACGGAAAAGATCCTGTGGGCTTTGGAAATGCGCTTCGCAGAGCAACAAGAAACATTATCCGTATGAAAATGGATTCGCTTGCTTTTGACAAAGCGGATGAGCAAAAGATAAAGGTTGAAGGTGAGACGGCAACTGTTGCAGGAAAAACAAACAAGGGCAGCACTTTCTACGAGAAGGCTGATGACACCAGTAACGGAATGGTGCTGAGTAACTTCTCGGTCAAAAACAATAAGGCCACCTGGACGATAACAGCTTCAAAAGACGGCAATTACGAAATGTACATGAGGCTTGCCGACACTCATCTTCTCGGATGGAATGTGGATCTGGGATCGGAGATCAGGATGGAGCTTAACGGTGAAGAGATCGATCTTCACGGAATTACGATCAAAGGAGCGGGATGGCTTTCTTTCAATAAGTTTGACACCTACGGCCCCATAAACGTTGAACTCCGTAAAGGAGAGAATGTTCTGACCTGGACGGTTATCGGCGGAGATGCACCGAATGTGGATTACTTTGAGTTTAACCCCGTAGATTAAAAGATAATTTAAACGGCTTTTGGAAACAAGAGCCGTTTTTTGGTACTGTTCAAAGGTGGCGGGGTGTTTGAACAGTAACGTTCAAAACCCCGGGCTAAAACCCTGCGGTTCTTTCGTATTGTTATAAATGGCATTTTATGATAAAATAAAAGTTCAGACGGGTAATTTTTCGTCATGATAAAAACCCACAGGAGGTTAATTATGAAAGTAATAACTCATTTCCTAAACGTAATTTTATGGGTCCTTTTGGGACTTATCGTGTTCCAAAGCTATACGGGAGTTCACATCGGAATTCTTGCAAGCTTTAATCTCAGACTCATCACGGATTTCTTTGCTCTTGCGGCTCTTGCCCTTGACATCCTTGTTTATACCGGCGTTATGGGAGGGAAAAATTCCACCCTTGCGGCTGTCAGCGCGATCTTCCTTGTTTGGATAGCGGTTATTGTTCTTCTGAAGTATGCTTTGAAGGTATCCGGCCTCGGATGGCTCTTTGCTGCATGGGATGTGCTTTGCTTCGGATTCGGAGCTCCTTATCTCGTACTCAGAGGTTACAAAAAGTAAAAGGAGGTCTTTATGAAAACAATAGGAAACATTTTATGGTTTGTTTTTTACGGACTTTGGGCAGCGATACTCTGGGCGTTTTTGGGCCTTGTCTGCTGCATTACGATTATTGGAATTCCTTTGGGAAAACAATGCTTTAAGATCGCCGGTTTTGTGATCTGGCCCTTTGGGAAGGAGATCAGCACAAATTTTGACAAGCATCCCATTGCCAACATTATCTGGGCCATCCTTTTCGGATGGGAACTTTGCCTTGGAACACTTGTTTGCGGAATACTCTGGTGCATTACGATACTTGGTATTCCTTTCGGAAAACAGTGCTTTAAGCTTATGAGACTTTGCCTGTTACCCTTCGGAGCGAAGGTAGGCTGATATACGAGGATTTTGACTTGAACACCCTGTTAACCAAAAAAAGAAAAAGACTTACAGCAGCCCTGTTACTCATATGCTTGCTAATCTCGGGCTGCGGTCTTTTTAATTCGGAAGAAGAAAATACCAAAAATGCATATTGTTGCTTTGAAGGCTGTCACAACAGGGTTTACAGAGACGGAATGTGTGCCGAACACTATCTGCAGATGCTGGATGCGAGAAATGAAGAGGAGAGACTGAGACTGGCAGATGAGGGGAAGATCCCTTTGACAGCTACGCCCACTCCCACACCCACGGACACGCCGACACCTACCGACACGCCGACGCCGACATATACACCGACTCCGACATTTACGCCGACGCCGACACCCACAGACACTCCGACACCTACCAACACTCCGACACCTACCAACACGCCGACGCCTGTGCTCACTGTGACTCCGGAGGTTTTCGGAACGCCCACCCTGACACCCACGCCGGACCCTGTTACTCCGTATAACGATAAAATATGGATAACAACGGGTGAGCTGAACGTGAGAACGGGACCCGGCACTTCCTATAAGTCCATCGGAACTTTGCAGGAAGGCACAAAGGTTTTGCGAACCGGAATTGACAAGAAGTCAGGCTGGATAAGGATCGATTACTTTGGAACTGAAGGCTTTATCAGTCCCAAGTATTACACGACTGTGGCTCCCACGCCCACGCCGTTCCCGTCAAATATCAAGGTGAACAGCACTACCTATCCCGTAGCTGCGGATTTTACCAAGGCAAAGGCCGGAGACATAGTGGTTTACGGCAAATACGAACAGAACAACGATCCGGATGACGGACCTGAATGGATACAGTGGTTTGTATTGGATAAACAAGGAGACGATATTCTCCTCCTGAGTGTATATGCCCTGGATACAATGGCCTTTACGGAAGATCCGCTTTCAATGTGGAACGTCTGGGAGAACAGCCTCTTAAGAAAATGGCTGAACGGTAACTTCTACGATACGGCATTCACACTTGAACAGCAGATGTCCGTCAAAGAAAAGTTTGTACCAAATAATTTTAACACCTATTATGAACGGGAAATGTCCTCAAATGGTGTTTCCTACGACACAAATCCCGGTATAGACACGTTTGACAAGGTGTTCCTTTTGTCTGCAGAGGAGGTAGCCAAGTACTTTAAGGTAAAAGCCGGAAGCTTCAGCGACACCGGAACTGTAGTCTGGGATTACTCGGGAGATGAACGCCTCAAGTGCATAGGTACCGAATACGCTTTTAACAACGGACTTCTTTTGGGAACGTCCAGGCATATAGAATGGGCGGATTACAATCATCTTTATTCACCTACGATCTTCACCAACTGGTGGTTAAGGAGCGTGGGAAAGAAGATGACGACCAGAAACCGTGAGTACAACTACTCATCTTACGTGACCTATCAGGGTAAGCTTTCGATTAGCGGTGAAAGCCCTGACTTTGCTGCCTACGGCGTGCGTCCCGCAATCTGGGTGAACGTCAAAGAAGCTGTTTACAACAAGCAGGAAGAAAAAGCCGAAACGGTAACGGAAACAGAAGAAAAAGCCGAAACGGTAACGGAAACAGAAGAAAAAGCTGAAACGGTAACGGAGACGGAAGAAAAAAACGAAACGGTAACTGAGACAGAAGAAAAAGCCGAAACGGTAACGGAAACAGAAAC
>JAILNG010000038.1 GCA_024691875.1 Lachnospiraceae bacterium
CTTTCTGTGAGGTCCGTCAAGGATCATCTGATCGCCTGTATATGCATGGATAGTGCTCATGATACCGCTCTGGATGGGAGCATAATCATTGAGTGTCTTAGCCATGGGTGCAAGGCAGTTTGTTGTGCAGGATGCAGCGGAGATAACCTGATCGTCCTTTGTAAGTGTCTTCTCGTTAACGGAGAATACGATAGTCTTAAGATCGTTTCCAGCGGGTGCGGAAATAACAACCTTCTTAGCACCTGCCTGGATGTGAGCCATTGACTTTTCCTTTGAGCAATAGAAACCTGTGCACTCAAGAACAACGTCAACACCGATCTTGCCCCAAGGAAGGTCAGCTGCCTTAGGCATAGCGTAGATTGTGATCTCCTTGCCATCAACTGTGATGGATCCGGGAACCTTTACTGTCTTTCCGTCCTCTTCGAAAATAGGCTCCTTGGAAGATACAGTGTGAAGATTCTCACCGATCTTTCCGCAATATCCGCCCTGTGCTGTGTCATACTTAAGTAAGTCAGCAAGCATTGCAGGACTTGTCAAATCGTTGATTGCTACTACTTCGTAGCCCTCTGCTCCGAACATCTGTCTGAATGCAAGACGTCCGATACGACCAAAACCATTGATTGCAACTTTAACTGCCATATATGTTTCCTCCTGTTTTCACGCAACTGTGCGTGTATTTGTTTGTGCCGCTTAGGCATATTTTTAAGCGGCAAATCTGAGATGTACCGCCTAATTTCATTGTTTGAACGCAATTATTTAAACACGTTGTTACTTTTTTGTCAATACTCGAAAAGTAATCTTAAGGTTTTTTTATTAAAGACGTTCTATTTTTCAATCTCCTCATTGGGAAGGATGTGTACCTTTCCTTCGTAAAGCTCCTGAACAGCGATGGAAAGAGGCTTGTCGCACTTAGGAACAACAAGGGGTTCTGCTCCGTCGATGATCTGTCTTGCTCTCTTTGCTGTAGCAATGCAAATTGAGTAACGGCTGTTGACAACTGCCTGTTCTCCTTCGGCATTGTCATTGATTCTCTGTGTTAATTCGGCATAGGATGGATGAATCATTTTAATCTTCCTTTCGATAATCTTAAATAAAGTTCGCTAACAATTATATCATGAGTTGTCAATAGATACGAATAAAATTTTTAAAATTATTCTATATTTTGAATCTGTTCTCTGATCTTCTCGATCTCAGTCTTTAATTCTATGGCTGTATTGGAAACATCGATATCATTTGCTTTGGAAAGTGTTGTATTTGCTTCGCGGTTCATCTCCTGCGCAACAAAATCCAGTTTTCTTCCCACATCTTTTCCTGCCTTGAGCGTGTCTCTCATGTTTGAAACATGAGCTTTCAGGCGGACCATTTCCTCATCTACACAGATCTTATCCGCAAAAACGATGAGCTCGGTGGCAAGAACCTGTTCGGAAACATTTGTATCTCCGAGAAGCTCTTTAACCTTGGCAAGGATCTTTTCTCTGTACTCTTTTACGATCTCGGGATTTCTGGCTTCGATCTTATCCACCATCTTCTCGATACCGTTCAGTTTTTCCAGAAGATCTTCCTTCAGTTTTTCGCCTTCTGCAACTCTTGTCTCAACGAACTTTTCGAGGCATCCTCTTAATGCTGCTTCCAAAAGTTTCCAGAGTCCTTCCTCATCCACTTCCTTTTCCTCGAAGGTCAGAACTTCCGGTAATCTTGCGATCGTAGCTGCATTTACATCATTCATAAGACCGAATTCATCGGAGATCTCGTTTAAGTACTTAATGTACTCTTCCGCAGTCTGCCTGTTGTATTTTACAAAACCTCCCGCGTCCTCGGTGTCTTCGTAAGTGATAAATACATCGATCTTACCCCGGCTGACGTATTCTTTCATAACACTTCTGATACCTGCCTCAAAAAAGTTCAGCTTTTTAGGCATTTTAATCGTTGTTTCGTTGTATCTGTGGTTTACGGATTTCATCTCGACGACGATCTTTCTTCCGCCTTCCGTCATCTCGCAGCGTCCGAAGCCGGTCATGCTCTTTATCATTGGTTTTCTCCTTTATTTATCATGCTTTTTATAAATTGCCATTCTGATTCCCTGAGCATAATCTCCGAAGCCCTCTCCGAAAAGGTTCAAGCCTCCTTTGTGCTTCGCATTTTCCGAAACACCTATCTTAACGGAAATAAAATTCTCTTTGTATAAATCAACATCGGCAAGTGTAAGATCCGAAACCTTTTCTCCGTCAATGAAGCATCCGTCTTCCCTTAATGACCAGGTTTTCAGAACTCCGTACTGGGTGTTCTTGTCCGGCCACCAGCCCGGATTCCACATTCCTCTTCTTCCTCCGAAATCCGAAGGGCATGTCCAGGTCCCTATATTCTTTCCGTTCACCCAGAGTGTAATGTCGGAAGGAAAATCCATGTTGAATTCATGGTCCTCTGAACATGCTTCCAAAGAAAACTCAACTCTCTTGGCTTCCTTTTCTTTGAAGGAGTAATTCGGAAAACGGTACTCAACAAATCCGTCTCCTCCGAACCAAAGCAGCTTAGCGTTCCCTCTGTCCTGATGATAGAAGCTTCCCGGTTCGTCCTCCTGTCCGATGGGCCCCTTATCGCCCGCTATTCCGCAGGTTGGTTTTACCGAGTAATCCACAAATGCCCCGATGGGCATATTGATGACTTCCACACTGTCGGCACCTATGGTCGATTCGGTAATGATCTCCACCCCGTTAACGGCCTTGCTGCAAAGCTTCATGGACCCTCTTACGGCAGGTACAAGATCACACTTGATCAGTCCGGCTTCTTCAAGCGCTCTCACATGCATTGCGGCAGAACTTGCGGGAATGTCAAGCTTGTCCGCTATCTCATTGACATTAAAGCTCTTTTCCGACAAAAGTCGTAAAATATCGATCCTTACATCACTGGAAAGTGCTTTGCCGATCAGATTCAGTTTTTCTTTATCGTCGAGATTAATCTGAAGAACCATTCCTTCACCCTTAATTCATTGTAATAACATGATCTTCCGGTTTCTTTGCGGGTTCAACCTTAATAAGCTTGTAAACAGGTCCCTCGCCCTCGTATTCCGGCAAGTACTTTGACTGTATTTCACAGGTAACGTAGACCCAATCTCTTGTCTTGTACTGAGCAGCATCCCCGTAGCAAAGAAATCCGATGAACGCGATGTCCGCAGCGCAGCAGGTCATGGCAAATCTTCCGGGCACAAAAGTTCCCTTCGGAGTCTCCTTGCCTCTGTAAACCATAGCCAGGAATCTGACCTTTTTACCGACGTAATCCTTCAGATTGTCCATGCAATCCAGATAAAAGATCCCATAATCGTCATCAGGTATTTCGATAATATCTGCTTTCATATCATAAGGAAGCTCGATCTCATCATCGTAACCGGCTTCTTCGCCCTCTGCCGCTTCAAAAACTGTCTGTGCTCTTCTGTTAAGCGTTCTCACCAGTTTCTTTAGAGTGTTTCTCTTGGTGTTGGCATTGCATTTGTTAAATATGACCAGCTCCGAGAACTGTATGACCTCATTCATCATCTGACGCATGTTGGCCATGTAGGTCTCAAAAGTTGTGGCATCGGCAATGGTGATGATCTGGGCAAGTTCCCAACGTCTGGGAAATCCCATCTCAAGGATTCTGGAAACACTCCAGGTACCGTTCCACTCCACCATTACTCTGTCAGCCTTGTATTTCTTGACGCAGTCCATCATAAATGCAGGTCTGAAATCTTCTTCATTCTCAACATTCACAATGGTGACTTTACGTTCCGCAAGGACTTCTTTGTCGTATTCCACTTCGCCTTCTTCACAGACGATGAGCAAAGTGCTTTTGCCTTCGGTAAAATCGTCATCCATCAAGGTGTCTCTTATAAAAGTTGTCTTTCCTGAATCAAGAAATCCCAGGATCAAAAATAAGGGAGTCATTATCTAAAAACCTCTTCAAGTTTATCTTCTTTAAGCTCCGCACCGATCACACAGAGCTTTCCTGTGTAGTCGGGCTGACCTTCTCTGAGTTCGTATTCTTCCGGTACAAGATCAAAGTAGATCCATGTTCCGTCAGTGCCCATTACCATGCCCTTCGCACGAAGGATCTTTCCGAATTCCTCACTGTAAGCAAGCTTCTTGAGTATATCTTCAAGAGCGCTCCTGTCGTACTTGTGAGGAGTCTCTTTGCCCCAGCTTGTAAACACTTCATCCGCATCATGTCCATGATGGTGGTGGTGGTGATGGTGATGATGCTCATGTTCGTCTTCATCCTCGTCATCGTGATGGTGATGATGTTCATGTTCGTCTTCATCCCCGTCATGGTGGTGATGATGCTCGTGTTCGTCATCATCATCCTCATCTTCGTGATGGTGATGATGATGTTCATGCTCATCTTCGTCATCATCATGGTGATGATGGTGGCACTCGCACTCGGGATCATCGCATTCGTCATCGTCATCGTCGTGTGCATGTTCCTTGATCTCAGCAAGAAGTGCATCTGCAAAGCTTTCTTTCTTTTCCATAGCAGAAAGCATTATATCCTGATCCAGTGAATCCCAGGGCGTTGTGATGATGGTTGCATTGGGATTGTGTTCCTTAAGCATTGCGACAACTTCTTCAAGCTTTGCATCCGTAAGATTCTGTGTTCGGCTGAGTACGATGGTCTTTGCACTCTCAACCTGATTGTTGAAGAATTCTCCGAAGTTCTTAATGTAGACCTTGGCCTTGGAAGCGTCTACAACTGTAGAGAAAGAGTTGAGAGCAGCTCCGTCCAGCTTATCTTCTACGTTCTGAACAGCTTTGATAACGTCGGAAAGCTTGCCGACGCCCGAAGGTTCGATGATTATTCTATCAGGGTGGAACTGTGCCACAACCTTCTTAAGTGCTTCGCCGAAATCGCCTACAAGTGAGCAGCAGATGCATCCGGAATTCATCTCTGTGATCTCTATGCCTGCGTCTTTTAAAAAGCCGCCGTCAATACCGATCTCACCGAATTCGTTCTCGATAAGGACTACCTTCTCGCCCTTAAAGGCACCTCCCAAGAGCTTTTTAATGAGCGTGGTCTTTCCTGCTCCCAAAAAACCTGAGATTATATCTATTTTTGTCATAATAAACACATCCTTTCATTTGTGGGAATTAACCCGAAATCAACTTATAATTATATTCCCTTTCCCAATTTTAGTCAAGGAATAAGGGAAAGTGCCGAAATGTCAGTGGTTGCGACCAGTGAATAATTTGTATGGTAGATCACAAAGCCGGGCTTTGCATTGGCAGGCTTTTTGATCTCCTTCTTCTTAACGTAATCGACCTCCACTTTACCGTTCTTCGCTGCACTTGAATAATGAGCTGCCAAAGCCCCGGCGTACTCGAAAGCCTTGTCCGGTACTTCCGAATTTCCCGTCTGCATGATCACATGGGATCCGGGACAACCTTTGGCATGGAACCACCAGTCATTGTTCGAAGCAAAATTGAAGGTAAGTTCATCATTCTGCATATTGTTCTTTCCCACATAAAAATTTATGCCTTCCGGGGAAACGAAATGTAAAGGATTGCTCTTGATCTTATTCTTACCCTTGTTCTTCTCGTTGTTATGTGCATGGAACTTAATGTACCCGCTGTCTGTGAGTTCTTTTTTTATCTGAGCCAGATCATTTTCATCCGTGGCTATCTCAAGAGAGAGTGCAATTGAGTTAAGATGCTCAAGGGAACTCTTCGTTTCTTCAATGTAGACGCTCAATGCTTCAAAGGTACGCTTCAGTTTTGAATAACGGTCAAAATACTTTTTGGCATTCTGTATGGGAGAAAGCTCCGGATCCAGGGGTATCCTGATCTGCTTATTCGAGTAATAATCAAAAGCCTCGATCTCCTTTGCCCCGGTCTCCGCACCGTATCCGTAAGCTGTGAGCAATTCGCCGTAGATCCTGTATTTGTCTCTTTTGGCAGTGTCTTCCATTTGCTTTTGCTGCAGAGAGAGTTTCTTTGCTTCCCTTTCCGTAGCTGTGCTCACGATCTTTCTCAGATCGGCGGATTTTTGCCTTATGGCGGTGGCAGCATTTTTTTCGGAATAAAAGTCGGAAAGCAGTTTTGAAACAGAAGCGTATTCCCGAATTTCAAAATGCTCCGTGATCTCTTCCGAGATGGGTATCACCGAAAATTCTGCCGGGATACCGTTTTCCGTCATTATAAAAGGAGTAAACTTTCTTTCTTTTATGTCGTCGGCAGCTCTTTCTATACATTTAAAAAGATGCATGCCATAGTCTTCACCTATCTCACTTGCAGGGATCCTTCCGTCAAGTCCCGCTCTTCTCAGCATTTCCTCGGCAGCCATGGGACTGACACCCGTGAGGCCTGTATAAACCGCCTTTGACAATGGGATGTTCTTTGAAAGCACTTTTGTCTTAAATCCCTCAAATTCCATGTTCAACGGATTCACCCTGTCTTCCGTTCCCGGCAGAAAGTACTCTCTTCCGGGCAGAACTTCTCTCACTGAGCTCATAAAGGAATTTACTCTCTTGATCGAGTCAAGGATCTTATAGTTTTCATCGCAAAGGATAATGTTACTGTACTTTCCCATGATCTCAACCATAAGATGCTTGATCCTTACATCACCCATCTCATCCAGGTGCTCAACACTGAAATCCACTGTTCTTTCCGGGCTTTCTTCTCCGAAACCCTGGCGGATGTCAAGGATCCTGGCGCTGTTGAAATGTTTTCTTAACAGCATGCAAAAAGCAGGCGCCGTCATAGGGCTCGGCTTGTTGTCCTCAGTAATGTACATGAGCGGCAAAGAAGCATTCGCCGAGATCAGGAGCCTTAAATTTTCTTCCGCTTTTATTGTAAGCAGGATCTCATCTTTTTCCGGCTGAGCGATCTTTGAGATCCTTCCGCCCTTAAGGCGTCTGTTCAACTCATCAACAAGACAAGCTACCGTAATTCCGTCAAATGCCATAGATACCGTCCCCCACTTTTTCCGAATAATGGGCATCGGAACCGTATGTCAGCTTTGTACCGCCCAGTTCTTTATATCTGGCCATGATCTCATCAGAAGGATGCACATGCCTTAGGCGCGTGAACGCACCCTTGGTGTTCACTTCCAAAGCCTGCCCTCTTTTTATGATCGTTTTCAGGATCTCATCGATAAGATCTGCGTTCTTTTTGTAAACTTTTTTAAAGTATTCCTCAACACTGCAGTCGATCAATTCATCGGGAACGTATCTTACCACATAGTCTATGTGCGAAAGTGATGTGAAAAAGTCGTACTCTCTCACATTATCAAGCATATTCCTAAAGTACTCTCTGATCAGTTCATCCGCTCCGTACTTAAACCATGCTTCCGGATAGTAGGGTTCATCTCCGTTCACAAGATGGGTTGACCCAAGTACCACATCAAACCTGTACTTGTCCACTGCATCCTTGTATTTTTTTAATATGTCCTTTCTTCCCGGCCGGAGTCCCAATTCTATACCCGAAAGGATCCGGATCTTATCTCCGTAAAGACTTCTCATCCTTTCCAGCTCTTTAAAATACTCATCTATATCAAAAGTAAAAAGAGGTCTTTCATCAAAATCCGGATGAAATTTCTTCCAGTCCGGTCCCGCATCTTTCCGAAAATCTTCTCTGTACTCATCGGGGTAATCTTCATCCCAATGTTCGGTAAAGGCGATCCTGTCAAGGCCTCTTTTTATCGCGACTTCCACCGATTCACTCATTATTGCGTTTGAATCCGTGGAAAAGCGTGTATGTATGTGTAGATCTGCTTTCATTTTGTGCCTGCTTTCTGTAATAACCGACCAAATAACTCGGCAGACACATTTTACTTTATGACTTGCTTTCAGTCAAGAGTCAGGGATCTCACAAGTATTTTTTCGTAGTACAGCTTTCGCCCCGGCGCCTTAACTTCAATGGGACCGGCCTCAAAGCATATGCTTATCAGATCCCCTCTTTTTGAGTTCTCAAGTTCTTTGGGATCCGTGATCTCTTTGCCGTTTATTGCTGCAGTAACTCTTACCGGTCCGAAGCCTTCTTCATCCAAAATAGCCGAAAGAGTGTATTCAAACACTGTCTTTGCCGTGAGCAGCGCGTTTTCTTCGTACAGACTTTTCCTTAAACTTTCCGCCGCCACATCCGCTGCCTTTTCCAAAGCAGGCTCGATCCTGTCCTTCTGCCTCACCACAGTTTTAAGCACAAAGCACTCATAGCGCAGCAAAGCTGTCGAAAAACAGAAGAGGATCCCAAATATTAAAATCAATCTTGAACATCTCATCCATTATCACCTTAATGATAGCCGCTTCACCCGCCAAAAGGATGGCCGGCCCCAGAAAACAGGCAAGGATCAGCAGCAGCCTCATAATAAATTCTTCAAAATCCATAATAGATCACTTTCCCTTCTTCCGCTTCTTCAGCGTCTTTAAGCCTTTCCCTGAAAATATAAGGATAAAGTTCTCCATTTCTTTTTCCTTCCCATGTAAAGGCTTCGACTCTCCACTCTCTGTCCATGAGTTTCATCGCTTCAGAAATGTACTCTCTGTCAGGCGGCTTTTCTTCCATTGCTTCTTTGACAACCGCTATCTTTATCTCCTCGGTAAGTTCCTTAAACTGCAATAACGGAGAGAACACGAGGATGAGGATCAAAGTAAGCACTGCGCAGATACTGTCTATTCCGTTCATTTTCCTCCTTAATGAAGAACACTGCCGATCATTTCTTCGTAAAGCTTCATCAAATACACGGTTACCGTAAAAAGGAATGAGACTCCCGCCGTAAAGATCACCATGTCAACTCCAAGATTTAAAAAGGAATGTTTTTTCATTTTCTCCCCCTATCTCTGGACAAAACTTAAACAGTCTATTATCCCGTTCCCGTCTCTGTGTACCTGTGCATCGAATGTGGCATTGGAATTAATGTAAAACATCGATCTGGACCTGTCGTTCATGTATTCCGATGCAACAGAAAAATCGATCCTGTTCTTGTCTCCGTAACCGCAAACCTCTCCGTTTCCGCAATTGTAAGCCACTCCGTCTTCATCCGTGGAATTGTTCTTTAAATAAACTCCGTTCTTTACATAGATGGTCACCCCCGTATCGGTAAGACGCTTGATCAGATCTTTTACTTCGGATCCCGAAGCCGTGGCTCCGCTTCCGTCATATACCGAGTACTCTATATCCGAATAACGGGCGATCAATCCGTCATACTGTGCATTGGTGGAAGCTATGGTGTCCTTTGATTTATTAAATATGGTCATACCCATAACTATGAATCCCACCGTCATAATGATCCCAACCGCAAAATAAATTATCTTCTTAACTGCATCCATTTTTTATTCTCCTTTTTTTAATCCATTTCAATTTTTATCTTATCTGCCGCGTCGTTTTCATCAAAACTCACGCTTACCTTGTATTTTTTTAACGGGCTCATGTAATAGTCCGATGTTGTTTTTCTGAGTTCATCTATCGATCGGGCATCTATAAGGAATGATCGTTCTCCCTTGACGACCTCGATCTGAATGTCTCTTGTTTCATACATTTTTCTTATGTAGGAAATGGCCTTGCTTCCGTCTATCACACTTCCGTCAAATCTTGTTACTTCATACTCCTTAAACTCGTCGATCGCGATCTGTTCTCTTTCCGCTATGCCCTTCCCCAGATCCGCTGCCTTTTCGTAAACGTTAAAGCTGATCAATGCCAGCGAAACCGTGATCACAAGTCCTGCCGCAAAAAGGATAAATTCCTTGATAACTGACATATTACCTCCTAAAAGCTCTCAAGCATTTTAAACAATTCTTCCATCTCACCCAATGTGAGTTTCAAAAAGGGGATGATAAAGTATCCTCCCAGCATTACCGCTCCGGGTATCCAGGCCATGATGTCGGTAAGATCTCTTCTTTTTTCCGTTCTTATATCGTTTTCGAGTTCTTCAAACTTCTCCATGCTGTCTCTGTCCGAGATCGTGTCCGAAAAAGCTTCTTCAAGGCCCACCTCATCCACAGCAAGAAAACCTTCCGCTATTGCATTAAAGTAGGCATTTTTCTTTCCTCCCTTTTTCTTAAGGACTTTTAATGCTTCCTCAGGTCCTTCCGACCATGTATTGAGGCATTCTCTTATCTCGCTTCCGAAAGCGTTTGCAAAAAGCTCAAGATCGGAAAGAAGTGCAACAACGGTAATGCTCTCAAGTTTCCTTTCCATCATTATCACCATCTGCATTCTCTTTATCTCTTCGATCATCAGTTTGTTGCTTCTCTCCTGTCTGTAAAGAAGTTCAATAACAGGCATAATTCCCGAGATCATGCTCATCACTCCGAGAGCAAACTTCCCTCCCGGAAGCATCGCAGCCCCTGAAGCGATCCCGATCACAGTCGGTACCGCCATGGCCATCACCATTTCCAGGACTGTCCCTGCCACCGTATCATCGGGATCCGTCTCTGAGATCAGTCTTCTTATGAGATTGCAAACCGCTCCCTTGTTGCATTCAAGTTTTCCGGCTATTTTCCCCTCAGTTTTTCTTCCGTATCCCAATCCTTTCTTTCTTCCGTCACTTCCCGCATCGGAGATCATCCGGTAGATAAAAAACGATGTCAAAAGAGCCGCCAAAAGTACCAGTTTTCCTTTCCCTTCGTAGAACTCGATCAAATCTCCCGAAAAGGACAGTCCGGCCCTTTTGATCACTCCGAAAACAAGTACGGGAAGCACCGAAACGGTCATATATCCCGAGAACATGAAGGCTGTTTTTCTTGATGAGTATCTTTCGTTTGCGATACCGTTTCTAAGGATCTCCATATTCTCCGCAAATACCGAACTTTCCTTTTCACCTTTCCCGTCTCCGAACTCAGAGGCTTCATATGCCTGGATCAAAAAGAGTTTCATGAACCTGTCCCTGATCCCCTTGCCTGCATATTCTCTGACCGGTTCTCTTCTGTTTCCCAGCATCAGGATCTCGCAGATCTCCTTTGCATTCAGTCTGATCTCCTTTTCCATCCCCGCTGCCGCTTCCTTTACCGCTTCGGGTATATTTCCGAGACTCACGTATTTTCTTCTTACTGCCGAAAGATAAGCCGGCAGGATCGCATAGAATTCATTTCTTTTCTTTGTGAGCAAAAACTCCGGGATCTCTCGCAGCATAATGTATGCAATGAAAACCATTGCCAAAAAGGTAAAGAGATCGGAACCGTTAACAAGGAGCACAGTTCCGGCTCCGAGAACCGCTGCCGAGAAAGAAATAAAAACGATCTTCCCCGTCTTACTCCCAAGTTCCTTTTCTTCGTAAGGACAGATCTCAAGAAGCCCTCTCCTCACCCACTGCCTGTAACGGCCAAAGACATTTGATCCTTCCGTCATCTTGAACCTCGCTGATCCGTTCTATGCATCTTCTTCCTCCCTTTCTCCTCATGTGGATATCCACCCCCAAGGCGTTAACGGCTTCACTCTTTGCAAGCCTCTCATCACTGTAACCTCCTGCATTTAACCTGGCATTTGTAAAGTCCCTGACCATGTCGGCAGTATTTTTGTAATGTGCCGTAAAGAGGATGGTTTCCGCAGTCTTGGCTACATCCGTAAGAACAACCGCCATCTCGGGAGTGTTCACTTCTCCGACTGCGAAAACCTGTCCTGTTGTCTTCTTTGAAAAGCCCAGAACTCTGTCCGCAGAATCCGAATCCGTAACTCTTAATGTCAATGTATTGGCTTCCGGAAGATACTCTCTGATATTAAGCTCAAAGCTTTCCGCCTCTATTACACGTATGCTTCTTTCTCTTCCGATCTCCAAAAGAAGAGCACGAAGAAGGGTGGTCTTTCCGGATGCTGTTTCTCCCGTAACCGCAATGCTCTTTCTTGTACGAAGTATTTCAAGCACCAGGTCCTTAAGTTCATCATCCTCTATCAATTCTTCAAGGGAAGACTTGGGAACCGTGTCAAATTTTCGTACAAGTCCTGCCCAGGAATCCGTGAAAGGCGGTCTTGACACCGTCACTCGTCTTCCGTCGGGTGTGTCTGCCACTATCCTTGGCGTCCTTTTTGTCAGTTCTCCCGCTCCCGTGTTCTTGATCAGATTTCTGAGTATCCTGATCAGCTCATCATCAGAGTCAAAAGAAAGAAAGGAAAGTCTTATGGGTATTCCCGAGACCATGACATGTATACTGTCTCTGCTGTAGCTCTTTTTCTCTTCTTCCTCCTTCCTTTGCAGGCTTTCTCGGTAATCGTAGTTTTCCTTTGTACAACCGGACATCCCCAGCTGTATCTCTTCGATGCAACCTCTTTCCCACATGAGGCTGTCCACTTTTCCAAAGCCGATCGCTCCTGCGTAAAGCATCTTAGCCAATACTTTCAGCTTGTCACCATAACTCATGAACCCGCAGGTGCAGTAGTAGGCATCGTTTACATAAGTACCGGAGATCTCCGAACAGCAGAGTGCCACATCTTTGAATCTGCTTTCCCACAGCTTTCCGAATCCCCTTTCTCCGCTCTTGTCAGCCATATAAAGAGCGCACTCAAATCTTGCCCATGTGTTCTCTGCTTCCGTAAAGATCCGGTCGATCTCTTCCTCAGTAGGGCACTTAACATCCGTGAGCCATCGATAGACCACCGTATTAATGGCATCTCTCGGGCCTTTTAGACCGCTGCAGCAGGTTCTTAAGGCCTGCGCCACAGATTCTTCCGTTTTCAAAACGTTTCTTGCAGCACTTCCCGTCAAACCATACTTGTGTATGCCATAGTTATTTAACATCTCTCTTGCTTCCCGTATCAGGCTGTCCAAAGTCAGACATCTGAGTTTCTCATTTTTAACGTCCTTTTTTTCTCTGAACAAAATGAAGCCCGCAATAGGAATAAGCAGCAAGAGGATCGCCAATTGTATTAATTCAATCTTCAATCCGTCCTCCCTGTACGATCTCTTTTGCAAGTAAAGAAACGTCTTCTCTGAAGGGACTGTCCGGCAGCAGTTTTTCTATTTTTCCGAGGTTTCCGGTGTTTCTGAAAAACTCGGCCGTATTTCCCTCTGCCAGTGCGTCCATAAAACCCGCGCTCATTCTCAGAGTAAACAGCTTCTTCCCGTACTTGAATCTGAAAAGCCCTGTTCCGCAAACCGAATTACTCAAAAACCCGTTCACCGCATAGAGGCATTTTCCGTTTTCCTTTTGTTTCTCATTAAATTCTTCTTTCCACGCTCTCCTGCTTTGCGGCAACATCTGCACCGTAATGTCCGCAGCTGTTCTTTTCCCGTTTCCGCAGTCAACAAACACCAGGTCATAGGCATTTTTGATCTCCTCCAATATGAGATCTTTTAATCCCTCCTCTTCTTCTCCCTGTGCAAACCCCGGGCCGTGAAAGATGTCAAGGCCCGGATCTATGGTTTTAAGTGCACAGGCTCTGACCTTTTCTTCATCGGGGCGCCCGGCTCTAAGCATCAGTAAAAGCGCACTGAGTCCGGTCTTTCCGTAGATCTCTTTCTTCCCCCGATCGGACAGGTGTCTGTCAAACATCTCGCAAATGTCATTCTTCTCATCAAACTGAACCATCGCGATACTTAATCCGGTCTCTGCCGCAAGAAAGCCTGCTGTCGCCGCCATACAAGAGGTCACACGCCCCGCTGCTTTATAACGGGACCTGAATTCAACGATCTTTCCCATCTTCTTTCCCTCCTTAAAGCCCTTTTAAGATCTCTGTCCGAAAGGGCAGCAATCTCCTTTGCGGCTTCAAACAAGCCTTTCAGCATTTCTTTTCCTAAACCTTTAAGCCTGTATCTGATGCCTTCCTGCATACAGCATCTCAGAGCAAAATCTTCATCGCTCTCTCTGATCATGATCAAAGGGCATCTGAGTTTTAAAAGGTTCATAATGTATTTTCCGGCCCTTTCGTTTTTGTGCGGATCCCTCAGGATCACCATGTCCCAGTCCCGGACCGTTTCCTTGTCTGTGATCTTTCTGAGTCTTCTGGCATTACACGGCTGCAGATCCGTAACCAGTATCCTGTAATCCGCTTCTTTCGCTTCTTCCGGTTTTCTGACCCCGTTTATCAATAAAAAGCCCGGGTGATCCGATGTTTCTTCTCTGTCAACAATAGGGATCTCGGAAAAAGAGTAGTTTCCGTCTTCATCACTGATAGCGGTTTCGTTACCTGTTATCGCCAAAAGCTTTGCCATGTGCATGATAAGATCTTCGCAGGCTGTTCCGCTAAAGAAAATGCTTTTCATTTCTTCTCCCATTCCTTCCCTTAATTCTCATTCCCCAGTTGCCCGCAGGAGGTCGTATCGACATGAAGTCATCCGTCTCCGTAAAGGGTTCTGCTCCTGTGAGTTCCCTTCCGGTCTCTTCGATGGTCAGGATCCTGATCTGCCGTTCTTCCTCTTCTCTGCTCTCATTTTTAAAAAACGCTGCCTTTTTAAAGAGCTGCCCGTTAACGGAGATTTCCGCTCCGTGGTTTCCGGGCATAGTGCAGCAGCTTCCGATGTTCACGGTCCAGTCAGTATATGCAAGAAGCATCCTTAAATTTCCCGCATCCTTTCCCTGTTCACCGCTTTCTTTCATCAAAAACTCTCTCTCGTTTTCGCTGAGGCCCAGCACGCTCTCCGAAAGGAATTTTCTGTAAATACAGATCAGATCCGAAAACTCCGTTTCTTCCGTATCTTCACGAAGCAGCTCTCTTTCGAGCTCATTTTTTCTTTTTAGCAGTAAGATCTCAAAAAGCTGTCTTCCGGTAAGAAATCCGCTGTTTTCGAAGGGCCAGTCTTTTTTGACTTTTTTCTTTCTCATGGTATCCTCACTGCGTAGGCCCGTAAAACCGTTCCGTCCGCCATGCTCATAAATGCATCCGTGATCTTTGAGAGTTCATCCTCCCTGACGACCAGAAACAGGCCTTCGTCATCTATGGCTGTGATACATTTTTCCGCAAGGAGTTTTTCATCACGTCCGTCATTTTTAATAATGCGTACATCGATCACATCTCCCTCGTTAATGTAGCTTCCTATTTCGATCCCCGAGATCCAGACCTCTCTCCGATCGTTTACAGGAGGCACCTCATCCGCTATCGGTTCATCAACACTCTTGATCAAAGTATCTTCTTTTTCCTCTTTTGGTATAAAGAAATCCCCGCTCATTCTTTCGGCAAAAAGAGCGGTAACTCCGCCAACGGCAAAAAAGAGCACAAAAACCAAGACATGAAGAACAGCTCCTGCCTTATTTTTTCCGTATTTTATTTTGTACATTTTTTTGGATTTGTTCCTGAAATTTAAGAATCATTATTCCGAACAAATGAATCAGACAATTTGACGAGGCATATTATATTATGCTGTATTAAATTTGTAAAGAATTATTTTTTTGAAGTTGTTTTTTTTTCCATTTGAGGTTATCATAAGACAAGTTGAACGGAGGCTTTTCATGGAAAAAACAAATGAAAAGAAAATGACACCGATACTGCCTTACGACGTCACGGTGGCTGAAAATTTCAAAATGTATGATTCCTTTGCCTACGAAAATAACAGGGACCGTACTTCGCCCATGCTCCATACCATGGAAACGGGCAATGTGTTAAAGTACTACACCTGCAATGTTTCTGACGAGGATTTCAGAGTCGGTATCGACACTCCGAAGTACCTTAAGACAGAAAATCCCACTAATCACTAAAGGAGACAAATATGAAACTCTGGGGCGGACGTTTTACCAAAGAAGAAAACCAACTCGTGCACAGATTTAATGAATCCCTGTCTTTTGACCAAAGATTCTATGCTCAGGACATCAGGGGAAGCATCGCACATGTTACCATGCTTGCTGCTGCAGGGATCATTACCGACGCAGAAAAAGATACAATAGTCAGCACTTTAAACAGCATTAAAGCAGATCTTGATTCCGGAAAACTTGAATTTACTCCCGATTCCGAAGACATCCACTCATTTGTGGAAGCAGAACTCATTTCACGCACCGGAGACACGGGTAAAAAGCTTCACACCGGTCGTTCCAGAAACGATCAGGTTGCACTTGATATGAGACTTTACACAAGAGATGTGATCGATGAACTGATCTTGATCGAAACCTCTCTTTTAAAAGAGCTTTATACATTAATGGAAAAGAATCTTGACACCTATATGCCCGGCTTCACCCATCTTCAAAAGGCACAGCCCGTGACTCTTGCTCACCATCTGGGAGCTTATTTTGAGATGTTTTCCAGAGACAGATCCAGACTTAAGGACAACAGAGAACGCATGAATTACTGCCCTCTGGGTGCAGGTGCTCTTGCGGGAACCACCTATCCTCTGGACCGCGAGCTCACAGCCTCTCTTCTCGGTTTCTACGGCCCCACGCTTAATTCCATGGATTCGGTTTCCGACAGAGATTATCTCCTTGAACTCCTTTCAGACCTCTCCATCACCATGATGCACTTAAGTCGTTTCTGTGAAGAGATCATCATGTGGAATTCTAACGAGTATCGATTTATAGAACTCGATGATGCCTACTCCACCGGTTCAAGCATCATGCCCCAAAAGAAAAACCCCGATATTGCGGAGCTGATCCGCGGTAAGTCCGGCAGAGTTTACGGTCATCTCGTTGCTCTCCTAACCACCATGAAGGGACTTCCTCTTGCTTACAACAAGGACATGCAGGAAGACAAAGAAGGCGCCTTTGATGCAATGGACACAGTTAAGGATTGTCTCATCCTCTTCACCGACATGTTAAAAACAATAACCGTAAACAGGGATAACATGGAAAACAGCGCCAAGAACGGATTTACAAATGCCACAGACGCTGCTGACTGGCTGGTTAAAAACGGCGTTCCCTTCCGCGATGCTCACGGCATAATCGGACAGCTTGTTCTTCTTTGCATCGAAAAGGATTGCTCTCTCGACGATCTTCCGATCGAAGAATACAAAAAGATCTGCCCCGTCTTTAATGAAGGCATATACGAAGCCATCGCAATGAAGACATGCGTTGACAAGAGAAACACCGTCGGTGCTCCCGGAAAAGCCGCTATGGAAAAGGTGTTGGAAAAATACAAAGAAATGATTTAAAAATAAGGACAGCCCAAAAGCTGTCCTTTATTTATCTTGTCTTCCTTTAAGCACTCCCAAATACCTGGCTCCGCATGAAAGCAGGAAGTAAGGGATCTTTAAAGGTTTTCTCTCTTTGAATAACGACTTTATAATGTACTTTACGTACTTCATTCCCTCTTTTTCCGAGGAAAGTTTTTTGTAGATTTCAGGATGTTGAGCCTGATTTTTTCCCAGCGCTCTGCTCCTTCTGAAATTTTCCTTAAGGGTCAGATCATGGGAATGAAACACCGAAGCTTCCGCAACGTAAGCCAGCTTTCCGCCGTTATTGAGAAGTTTAAAAGCGTAAGTCATGTCTTCCGCAAACATGCTTTTTTGATCGAAGCCGCCCAGTTTTTCAAATACGGCTCTGTCGTAGATCATACAGGTGTCCGAGCAAAAAATGGTTTTTATCCCGAACTTCGAAAAGTCCTCAGCCGTCCTTTCGTAAGATTCAGTCCCGTAATTAAAGAGCCTTGTGTACTTTTCGGTGATCCCGGCTCCTTCGTTCGCCTCCTGTCTCGCAAAAGCGGCTCCGGCGCCTCTTTCTATCGCATCCGACAGGTTCTTTAACAGATCCCTGTCCTTAGGAACAGCATCCTGAGTCATGAACAATATCGCATCCGAGTCTGAAAAGCCGGCCATTTTCTGCCTTGTGAGAGCATGATCGTAATCCGGCTTATTTATGGGATGCACTTCTATCGGAATATCCCGATTATCGAGGTTAACTCTTACTGTCTCTTCTGTCTTTTTACACGTATCCTCTTGATCTACAGTGTTCGCAATTAAAATCTTGCTTGGGAGCAGAGTCTGCATCCCAAGCATTTTTATCAACTTATTGAATTTTTCATCCGGTCTGTAAACCGGAATGATCACATCAACAGTCATATTCATTGTTCTGTAGCAACTATCTTTGTCCAAAGCTCATTTGTAAGACGTCTGATGGTCTCGTTATCATGGAAGATCTCATCAAGTTCGTAAGTTCTGGGGAGGTAGGCTTCGTTATCTGCGTAATCTCCGCCCTCAGCCATTACCTCTGCAAGTACTTCCTTATTGGGAGATGTGTATCCTACAGTGAGCGTACCGTCCATGCATGCATCGTTACTGAGCATATAATTAATGAACTTGTTTGCAAGTGTGGGATTGGCCGCATCTTTGGGGATGACCATGGCATCACACCAGATGTTTGTACCGCACATGGGTACGTAGTAGCTCATATCCTCATTTTCACCGAGAACGTAAGTAGCATCGCCACTGTACATGATTGCAAGATCCTTGTCTCCGTTTGCCATTGAATCGATCACAAGATCGGTAACATAGCTGGGATTTGTGCCCTCGGAAACCTCAAGGAGCCACTTATAAGCCTCTTCGATCTCTTTTTCATCGGTTGTGTTGCAGGAGTAGCCCAGATCCTTAAGCGCCATCATAAAGCTGTCTCTTGAGGAATTGTACATATAAGTTCTGTTCTTGTACTTGGAATTTTTCATGATGGCAAAGCCTTCATTTTCCAGGTCCTTATAGTCAACATTCTTTGTGTTGTAAACTATGCCCACATTTCCCCAGAAATAAGGGATCGAATACTCATTGTTCGGGTCAAATCCGAGACCGACCACCTGCTCGGTAAGTTTCGAGATGTTGGGGATCGCAGACTTGTCGATGGGCTGCAGCATTTTCTCGTTTATAAGTCTCTCGATCATGTAATCCGAAGGGATGAGAACATCATAATCTCCGCCGCTGGCAAGCTTGGTGTACATCATCTCGTTGGAATCGAAGTTCTCAACCAGCACTCTGCAATTGTATTCCTTTTCGAAGTTTTCGATAACGTTTTCTCCGAGGTACTCACCGGGAAGATAAAGTTTAAGTTTCTCCTTGCTTGATCCGCATCCCGCAAAGCAGGAAGCAAGCATAGCCACTGCAATGGCAGTGATCAAAATCTTCTTTTTCATTTAATTTACTCCTTTTTGTTCACAAAAATGTCGTTACATTCGACGACATATTATATCAATTTATGCCTGTAAAGCAAGATTTTTCTTTTTTCCGATCTTATCCGGCAGGAAATTTGCAAGCAGCAGAAAGATGGAAATAATAGCGGTAACCAGCGTTGCAAGCGCATTGATGGAAGGATTTACCCTCTTTGACATGGTGTAAACGATGATCGAAATGTTCGAAACCCCGTTGCCCTGTACGAAAAAGGAAATGACGAAATCATCAAAGCTCATTGTAAATGCGGTGAGCGCTCCCGAAATGATACCGGGCATTATCTGAGGTATTACCACCTTCCATAAGGCATATACCGGCGTGGCTCCAAGATCCATGGCCGCTTCCGCCAGATTCGGGTCCAGCCCTCTCATTCTCGGCATTATACTAAGGATCACATAAGGCGTGCAAAACATTACATGAGCCAACAGCATTGTTCCGAAGCCCTTTGTAAAATGAAGAGTTGAAAAAAGCACCAAAAGCCCGATAGCGGTTACAATATCGGGATTCATGATGGGCAGATTGTTGATCTGCTCCACAGCCATTTTCAGGCCCTTATTGCTCTTTGATAAGCCGATGGCCGTGATCGTTCCGAAGAAAGTTGAGATCGCCGTGGCAAGAGCCGCAATAACTATCGTATAGATTACAGCCTCTTTCATCTCTCTGTCGCTGAACATCTTCTCGTACCACTTAAGAGAAAAGCCCGTGAAATGAGTCAGCGATTTTCCTTCATTAAAAGAGAAGAAAATGGCATATATGATCGGTGCATAGAAAAACACCGCCAAAAGTATCATTAAAATTTTGGATGATAATTTGTTTTGTCTTTTCATCAGTTTCCTCTCTGCTCCATGATCTCCGTTTTATCCGCCTTGCGCGTAAAGTACATGGAAATGATGATAATGATCACCATGATGATCGAAACAGCACTTCCGAAGTTCCAGTTTTCCGTAGTAAGAAATTGATTTTCTATCAGATTTCCCACCATGAAATACCTTCCTCCGCCCAGCATTTCCGGAATGTAGAAACTTGATACGGCGGGCAGGAACACCAGTGTGATACCGCTTAAAACTCCCGGTATCGAAAGAGGTAAAGTGATCCTCAAAAAGCTCTTTGTCTTATTTGCTCCGAGATCCGCAGCGGCTTCCAAAAGGCTGGTGTCAAGCTTCGCAAGGGATGTGTAGATCTGAATGATCATAAACGGAAGAAAATTATAAACCATACCCAAAACAACAGCAAAGCTCGTATTCAGCATGGGTACAGGTCCCACTCCGAAAATCCCCAGAAAGTTGTTTATGATACCATCGTCCTGAAGTATCCCTCTCCAGGCATATGTTCGCACCATCATGTTTATCCAGGTCGGAAATGTGATCAGCAGTATCCAACGCATCTTAACACCTTCGGCACATTTTGAAATAAAATAGCCCGCAGGATATCCGATCGCTATGCATATGACCGTTGTAACGACAGCGATCTTCAGACTGCGCCAGAGAACGCTGATAAAGATAGTGTCCGAAAAGAATTTTTTAAAGTTGTCCAATGTAAAAACAAAATCCAGTACCGAGTTGCCGTCCTTTGTAAAGGCATAAAACATGATGAGCAGCATTGGCGCCACAACCATTACCGAGATCCAGGCAACATAGGGATAGACCATTTTTTTATAATGTTTCATCACTCAACAATACCCTTTTTCATAATGTGAAGGTCTTCAGGCATAAACTTGAGTCCCACCTGAGCTCCTACTTCAAATTTGTCCGTTGTATCGATCTTGTACTCGTAACCCTGAGTCTTAAACGTTACCTTGTAGGTTCCGGGAACGATGTTCACCGGATCGAAATCGTAGACAACATCCGTGATCCTTACGGGTGAATTGTCTTCAAGATCGTCTGCGTAGGCGTTGGCCCAGATCTTTAAATCTGTGGAAAGTGCAATACTTTCTGCCAGTTCATCGGGCTTTTTAAAGAAGTTTACTGCATATATCTCCTCGCCGTAATCCTCATCAACCACCTTGTTGACTTCATCCACGATCATATCCACAGTTACGCTGGTGCCTGCGGCTGTTGAGAAGGTAACCGGATAAGTTCCCTTTTCTTTTTTGATCTCATAGGATACACTGCTGATGGAGATACGTTCATCGTTTTCCGGATTCCACGCCTGAGCATCCGCACGGTTAATGATGAAAGCATCGCTCAGTTCATCGATATCCAGGATGTCAAGGTAAAAATCATTGGCATCCATCATTTCTCCCGCCGCCTCATTTTTTACGGGCTTGTCTTCGGTAACGATCATATCAACCGTGATCGCTGTTCCTGCACTGGTTTCCACCACAGTTTCGTAGTGAACTCCCTTAAAGAGCACCGACTTTACTATACCACGGAGTTTTCCCGCTCTCGGTCCGACAATGTCCAGATCTTCGGGACGGATCACCACGTCAACCGGTGTGTCCTTTCCGAAGCCCGAATCCACGCAATCAAAGGTCTTGTCTTCAAAACTTACTTTATAATCATCTATCATGATGCCGTCCACAATGTTGCTGTCTCCGATGAAATTAGCAACATAGCGGTTTACGGGCTCGTTGTATATGTCTGTGGGAGAGCCTACCTGCTGGATCTCTCCTTCTTTCATTACAACGACCTTGTCCGACATCGTAAGGGCCTCTTCCTGATCGTGAGTAACGAAAATGAAAGTGATCCCCACTTCTCTCTGTATCCTTTTAAGCTCTCTCTGCATCTCTTTTCTGAGCTTTGCATCCAAAGCGCTTAAAGGCTCGTCCAAAAGCAGAACCTTGGGTTCGTTTACAAGTGCCCGCGCAATGGCAACTCTCTGCTGCTGTCCGCCGGACATCTCGTTGATCCCTCGCTTGGAGAAATCTTCAAGTCCAACCAGTTTCAGCATTCGGTTAACCTTCTGCTCCACCAGATCCTTGGGTTCCTTTTTTATATTAAGGCCGAAAGCCACATTATCGTAAACGTTCATATGAGGAAAAAGGGCATATCTCTGAAAGACAGTGTTCAGATCCCTCTTATACGGCGGAAGCTTCGTAATGTCCTCACCGTCAAAGACCACATTTCCTTCATCCGGCTCCAAAAATCCGCCCAGTATTCTTAAAAGAGTGGTTTTACCGCAGCCCGAAGGTCCGAGAAGAGTAACAAATTCATTCTCATAAATATCCAGATTGATCCCCTTAAGAACCAACTGCCCGTCAAAATTCTTTACTATGTTCCTGAATTGAACAAGTTTTTTCATTATATGCCTTTACCTCCGCTTTTCCACGCAATAAATCAAAATGGATTATATTACATAATTATGCAAAAGTCATCAGATTTTTTAGATCATTCCCAATTAATTAAGGTTTGAATAAGATGGGGAAATATGATAAACTTAACTATTGAACTTTTATTATTAATCGGAAGGCCTATATGGATTACAGTAAAAACGAGATCAACAAATCAATACATCAATTAAAGAGCCGGAGCAAAAGGATTTCAACCACTTTCTCCGTTTCCGGCTTCAGGCTGATGCTTCTGGCCGCCATCGGCATTATCGTCATAGGCATGTTTGCCGGTGTGGGTGTCCTGAACGGCGTTATCGCCTCATCTCCCAGCCTTGACAATGTCAGTGTCGTTCCCGAAGGTTACGTTACACGTTTCTTCTATACCGACGGAACGGTTTCACAGACTCTGATAGGCGCAGGCGGAAACCGTGAATACGTTTCACTTGACAACGTTCCGGACTACGTTTACAACGCATTTGTCGCAATTGAAGACGAACGTTTCTGGCAGCATGAAGGCATAGATGTTCGAAGCATTCTTCGTTCCATAAACGAGGTTATCAGAAAAAGATCCCTCGGAACAGGTGCTTCCACTATCACTCAGCAGCTTCTTAAAAACCAGGTTTTTAAAGGCGGTAATGAAACAAACGATTTCCAGAAAATCGTACGTAAGATACAGGAACAGTATCTGGCTGTTCAGCTGGAATCGATCACCGATAAAAAGCTGATCCTTGAGTACTACTTAAACACCATCAATTTAGGTCAGGGCTGCTACGGTATCGAAATGGCTTCCACCACCTACTACGGCAAATCCGCACAGGATCTCACCATCTCCGAAGCGGCTGTTCTTGCGTGCATAGCTCAGTCTCCCACCTACATGAACCCCTACCGTTATCCCGAAGATAACAAAGATCGTCGTAACGGCGAGTACGGTGTTCTTAAGAAAATGCTCAACAACAACTTCATCACCAAAGAGCAGTATGATGAAGCCATCGCGGACACCGAGGATGTATATGCCCGTATTCACAATTACGTCAGTGCGAACTCCGGCAGAAGCTACTACACCTACTTTACGGATGAAGTCATCTCCGCTCTCATGAGGGATCTGCAGGCTGCAGGCTATTCCACTTCCCAGGCTTCGGATCTGATCTACACCGGCGGTCTCTCGGTTTACACCACTCAGGATCGCGAGGTTCAGGAGATCGTGGATGAAGTTTTGAATGATGAATCCCTTTGGCCCACCATCGGACAGGGATCCTATTATGACATCGATTATGCGCTTTCGGTTCTTAAAGCCGACGGCACTACAATACACTACCAGCTCTATCACTTCCTGGAGTATTTTAACTACTTTGTCGGAAGCTCGACCACACGTATACGTATTTACGGCGGTATGTACGATCTCATGTCCACAAATAAGATGTACATAGAATCCTGTGTTGAGGAATTCAGAAAAGCCAAAGTTCAGGAGGGGGATACCATACTCGGTGAGCGTTTCACCGAAACACTGGAGCCTCAGATCTCCTTTGTAATGATGGATCACTCCACAGGCGCCATCGTCGGACTTTCCGGCGGACGCGGAGAGAAGATCGGTAACCGTGTCCTTGACAGAGCTACAGATTCGCTCCGTTCTGTCGGATCCACCTTTAAGGTTTTGGCCGCCTATCTGCCTGCTTTTGACACAGGTACGTTGACGCTGGCTTCGGCCCTGGACGATTCGCCTTACTTCTATCCCGACACCATCAAGAAAGTAAGCAACTGGTACGGAGCAAACACGTACAGAGGCTTAAGGACCACAAGACTCGGAATCTCCTACTCCATGAACATCCTGGCCTGCCGTACCCTTGAAAAAGTCACTCCCATTGTGGCTTTTGACTACTTAAAGAACTTAGGTTTCACATCCCTCGTTGAATACGAAGTCGGTAAGGACGGCTACGGTTACACGGATATCGGTGTTCCTCTTGCTCTCGGTGGTCTGACAAACGGTGTTACAAACCTTGAACTTACAGCCGCTTATGCAGCAATCGCAAACAAAGGTGTTTACAATACACCTTACTACTATTCAAAGGTTTTGGATCACAACGGAAACGTACTTTTGGAGCACAAACCTTCATCCCGTCAGGTAATGAAGAATTCCACAGCATTTCTTCTTACTTCAGCTATGCAGGACACTCTGAAATCCAGCGTCGGTACCGCAGCTGTCGCAGCATTTAAGAACTATCCCATGTCCCTTGCGGGAAAATCCGGTACGACTACCGATAACTTCGACCTTTGGTTCGAGGGCTACTCTCCCTACTATACCGCAGGCATATGGGAGGGCTTCGACATCGCTTATTACATTGACACCACCAACACTCACGAGATCCTGTGGCGAGAAATCATGGAACGGGTACACGCAGCCAAGGAATTACCGGAAGCAGGTTTCCCTGTACCGGATTCCGTAACTACCGCGGAGATCTGTACCAAGTGCGGAAAGCTGGCTATACACGGTCTTTGCGACAAATACGAAGGCGGAAATTGCATTAAAACGGAATACTTTGCAAAAGGAACGGTTCCCACAGAGTATTGCGATTGCCACATAAAGGTAAAGATATGTAACAAAACAGGTCTTCTGGCTCAGGAAGGTTGCGACGATGTTACGGAAAAAGTGCTCCTTATAAAAGAAGAAGGTGAGATCTGGACTCCCGTCGATACAGATATGACGATCCTCTCTCCCACTCCCACGCCTTCGGGCTACGTTTTACCTACCGCAACTCCCGATCCTTTGGCACCAAATACACCGACTCCAACAGTCACAAAGACTCCCACTCCCACGCCTTACGGTTACGTGGCACCGCTCACTCACGACGATATGATGAGCTGGTTTGCGGAGCTCTTTACAAAGCTTAAAGTGGTTCTTACGGCAAGTCCCGAAAACGAAGCATTCTTCACCGAGAATGAAGCTGTTCTGGACAGTATCGCCCTTGAACTTACTCCTGTTCCTTCTGTAACTCCGGTTTACATTTCCACCAAGGAACAGGTTAATTACAAAACAACGGATACCAAATACATCGTACCTCACGGCTATTGTGTTGAATGCGGTGTAAGGCAGGGACTCTATACACCCACGCCTTCTCCTTTCCCTACAAGAACGCCCATACCTACGATAACACCTACGCCCACCATGACACCGGATGAATTCTACAGTTTCCTTTCGGGCATGAATGCGTTGCTGAATCCTTCCGCGACACCCACTCCCGCAAAAGCAGGCGAGGGAGGTCTTGAAACAGGCGGCGAAGGTGTTTACTGGTACGAAGGTGAAGGTTCCGAAATGGGAACGGGTACAGATGTGGAGCTTTATGCAACTCCCACTCCCGTACCTACTCCTACTCCCACACCGACACCCACTCCCACTCCTTCGCCCACTCCTGCACCGGATACCGGTGAGAACGGCGATACGGGGGATTCCGGCGGCGTCCTTGATCCCGATGCTTCCGGCAGTTCAAGCGATCCTCTTGATACAGGAGGGTCCGTCGATCCTAACGACATTGATGCAGCTGCGATCCCTCCCGATGTGGATTCGGGAGGCGGCACGGGAACCGGCGATGAAGAAAACAACGACGGTGATCCCGATCCTGACAATTGATCGATCGTAAAAGCAAAAAATACGTAGTCAATGCTTAACGCAATGACTACGTATTTTAATTTCTGAAATTCAAGTTCTACTTTACGGGGAAAGTGCTTTCGATGAAATCTGCCGCACCGACCAATTCCTCGATCAATACGTCTTCAACCATTCCCTCGTCTACAGCTTCCGCAACCTTGCTGTTAACAGGCAACTTTGCAAGGCACTTTAAGCCATACTTTTCACAAGTCTCATCAACGTGGCTTTTTCCGAATACGGGAATCTGCTTTCCGCAATCGGGGCACTTGATGTAACTGTAGTTTTCGACTATTCCGAGGATGGGAACGTTCATGGCCTTTGCCATGTTAACGGCCTTTCCTACGATCATTGAAACCAGTTCCTGAGGGCTGGTAACCACAATGATACCATCAACGGGAAGAGACTGGAACACAGTAAGGGGAACATCTCCTGTCCCGGGAGGCATGTCCACAAACATATAGTCTACATCTCCCCAAACAACCTCTGTCCAGAACTGCTTAACAGTTCCTGCGATGATGGGTCCTCTCCAAAGTACGGGAACTTCTTCACTGTCAAGAAGAAGGTTAATACTCATAATTTCAGATCCGTTACGGGAAACCGCAGGCATAATGCCCATTTCATTGCCCTGAGCTCTTTCCTTGATGCCAAAGCTCTTGGGAATTGAAGGTCCTGTAATATCTGCATCCAAAACTGCTGTTTTGTATCCTTTACGGTTCATCATAACCGTGAGACAACTTGTCACAAGTGACTTACCAACGCCACCCTTACCGGAAACTACCGCAATAACCTTTTTGATACTGCTGTACTGGTTACAAGGCTCATGTAAGTCTTTTTGTCTTGAAGCACAATCAGCTGAACAGGAAGCGCAATTTCCGCCGCAATCCTGAGGTGTCTGCTGATCGTTCTTTTCATTTTCTGCCATGATTGACTACCTCCTTAAAAACTCGCAATAAAACATTATAACTCATTAAATAATATTTGTAAAGCAAGGTTTCATCTGCTGTCGGTTTCATTACCGATAGCCAGCCGGTAATAATCGTTTTGTATGATACGAAGTGAGATCTCAAATTTGTTGTTCACGAAGGATATGCATGCGTCTACATAGCCCTCCGGGACCTGACTTTTGTCGACCAGATAGGTCACCTTCCTTGAAACCGCATTATACTGCACTCTGTCGGTAATAAAGCTCTTATCGTAAAGCATTGCGATGTGGAAGGACTTGGGATCTAAAACATCCGTGCCCGCCAAAAGCCTTGAATCGTACTCCGCTCCGAAAAGGTTTAAAAGCGTCGGAACGATGTCCACCGTACAGCAGGGAGTTTCCACCACTACCGGTTCTTTCATTCCTGCGCAATAACAAATGAAGGAATTTTCAAAAGAGCCGAAATTCAGTCCCGCCACTTCTGTCTTATCAGTGAGCGGATTACCGCAGACATCGCACAGCTCGTTAAACTGCTTCGTAGTGGGGATACCGTAAGGGAAATGATCGTTTGTGAGAACGATCACCGTATCTTCAAGACATCCCGCTTCGGAAAGCCTTGCGATGATCTCCGTCACCATGTCTTCCACTTCCAGATTGCAGGCAATGAAAGACTTGACGCCCTCCGAACATTCCAGCGGATCCACAATGTCTCTGTGCGTGAAGCACATGGGATTGTGCACAAGGCTGGTATCTTTGCTGTGTATGTTGTAGTAAGGGTGATGTCCCGAATAAGTCATGTAATAAGCCGAAAACTGCTTAACTTTCCCGTTTTCATCTCTTTGAGAAAGGTAGTCATCAAGCGTCTGTTTAGCTGTTTCGTAGTCCGAGGTGGGTCTTCCCTCATGACTCCAGGTCATCTTTCCTTTCTTGTCCCGGACTCCGTTGATCAGCGAATAATCCCTGAAGCGGATAAAATCATAACCTATGTTCGGATGAGTCAGGTATCTGTTGTAATAAGATCCGTTGTTACCGTGATAGCCATAGCTCTGAACGCCATGAGTCTTAAGATGATTTGCAAGCGTAAAAGGCATACTGCGGTTCGCGGAGAGTTCAAAGGTCGTGTTCGTCTTAAGTTCTTCGTTTGTACCGACAGTATTTGGCATGAGCCCCGTCAAAAAGGCATACTCTCCGTTTGTGGTGACAGCTTTGAACGTCCCGTAATAATTTTTAAACACAAAGCCGTTATTGGACATCATATAAAGTGTGGGGGTGAGTTCCTTATTTATCATCTTTGAAGTGAAGCTTTCCGCGCAGATCATAATAAGGTTCTTTCCCTCAAAATATCCGGTAAAATCGTTGGAGTAGGAATGATCGGCGTTCTTCACCCACTCATTAAGAGAAAGCAGCTCTGCATTTTTCGTTTCGGATGCGATCTTCTCAAAATCTATGTTTACCACCTGAGGATGAGGCGTGGGTGTTGGCGTAAATGTTGGTGTGGGAGTGATCGTGGGTGTAGCTGTGGCTTCCGGCTCTCTCGTCGGTTCCGGAGTCGGCTCCGCAGTCGGCAATGGGATCAATGTAGCAGTGGGTGCGGGTGTTTCACTCGCCCCCGCCATGAGGACCTCCATATCCGCACTTTCAAATTTTATGGTCCGACCGGACTGCAGTCTTCCCACAAGTCTGTCTTCAACATTTAATCTAAAGGAAGTTATAACTCCGAAATTAACAACATTGCTGTCCACCACTCCGGGATGCGAGGCATATGAAGAATAGAGGCTGTGGGCCCCTCCCTCGAAAATCGCCATTCCTCCGACCGTTCCGAAAAGAAGCACAAAGCTAAAAACTGTATAGATCAGCACGCTGATAATATGCTTTCTTCTTCGTGTCCAGTAGTGAATTGCAAGAGCCTGAAAGATCACAAAAACCGCCAAAAGGATAAGGATCTCCGGGATCTTGTCAGTGACAGCTGTTTTAAAATCATCACCGAAATCGGCGGCCGCCTGTTTTCCGAGTCCGACCTCCGAAAGTGTCAGATAGGTTTGAAAACGGCCGTAGTAGCATACCTGTGCGATGGTCCAAAGATCAGCCGCAAGCATGATAATACCGTTTAATATCAGATTTACGATCCTGGGGAAAAATGAAAAAAGCGAGGCTAAAATAAAGCCCTCTGCCAAAGAAAAAAGCGAGATCCAGACCCATTGGAAGGTGAATCCGTGACCTTGCATGATACCAAAAACAATTTCAAGGGTTAAAAAATAAAGGGAAAGAAGCCCTGCTCTTGAGAGCATTCCTTTCCATTCCGCTTCGAAAAATCCCAGTGTATTGTATTTTCTTAATTTCATGCGACTTTTCATCAAAACTGCCCCTGTGTACAACTTATCGGATTTATTATAGACAATCTGAAAATAATTGCAAGGAATTGTTGGCGGGATTTTCAGACTAAATGAAAAGGAGCGAAACATCCGCCGACATTTCGCTCCTCTTTCAACACAATTTACCTTAATCTATGCCAATGCTTCTCCAAGCTTCTTGCATGCAGCAACTCCGTCATCGTCGGGTGCTTCATTGCACATTACACTGTCGCAGGCAAGAACTGCGCCGTCTGCCTTGCATGTGTCTTCCCAGGTCCTGATCCATTCTCCGTCTCCCCAACCGTAGGAACCGAAAAGTGCGATCTTCTTTCCCGAAAGTGCGCTCTCGCAAGACTGGAACATAGGAGCAAATTCAGACTCCTCAAGCTCTTCAGCGCCCATAGCGGGGCATCCGAAAGCAATTGCGTCAACGCTTCCAACAAGGTCTGCACTAAACTGTGCCGCAGTGTATGTCGTAACCTCGGCTCCTGCTGCTTTTGCACCTTCCGCAACCGCATTTGCCATAGCCTCGGTGTTTCCTGTACCGCTCCAATAAACAACTGCCACTTTACTCATGATAATACCATCCTTTTAATAATATAATTTATGAACAGCTCACAATGAGCCGGTCAATCGATCTGTTTTGCCTGTAAGCTTCCAGGTAAGCTCCCTTACAACGTTTGTACCTGTCAAAGGTGCATCTGGCGGATTCTTCGTTGCAGTAGACCTTCCAGGTTCCGGTGAATTTTTCTCCCTTACCCTTATTTTTGATAAAGGCTTTCACATCTTCGGGCGGATAGCCGAGAAACAATCCGATCTCATGTGGAAAGTCACTGCTTTTCCTGAGTCTTTTTGAAAGCTCAACCACACAAAGATCCGCATTGCTTAAGGGATAGGCCCTGGCACTTAATATGCTTCGTGCTTCCTCAGTATTAAGATCCTTTTCCAGATCTCCGATCCTGTACATGTAGAGCAGAATGTACTTTTCAGTGTACTTTAACGGAAGCAGCCTCAGCCCCTTAGGAACCAAAAGTTTGTTAATTTCTCTGAGTTCTCTCGTAAAACTCTCTCTGTCTTCCGCAGGTGCGGTAAAAAGATTCCCCGTCTTAAGCCCCGCCATGGTGGGTGAGCATTGATCTACAATTATCTCTTCAGGCATGCAACTCATCCTTTCGGCTTATCTGGTTAGCTTCCGCTAACCCAAGCAGTCGTAATGTTAGCATACGCTAACCACAATGTCAAGTGGTTTTTAAGCAAAAAAATGGACCGGTATGCACCGGTCCGCAATTTATTTTTCTTTCAATAACTCGTCCACAGCCGCTATCCTCTGACTGAGTGTGGGATGGCTGTACTCCAGCTTAACCAGTAAGGGCGAAGGAGAAAGATTTGAATAATTCTCTTTAGCCAGCTTCTTTAAAGCACTCTTTAACTGCTCTCCGTAACCTTCTTCCACTGCCTGTCTGTCCGCACCGTACTCGGCTTTTCTTGAAAAATAATTTACGCACAAGCTAAAAATGGGCGAAAATATAGCGTACTCCACTGACATTATGAGGATGATCGCAAAGCCGTAATTCAAACTTTCAAATCCAAAATCCGTGAAAATTGCGGGAGTTCTTAAAGTCAGCCAGACCAAAACTCCGATCACCAGCATCTGTACAAATGTCAGAAAGCGATTTCTGAGAGTATCCTTGTGTAAGCCGTGTCCCATTTCATGTGCAAAAACCGCACAGATCTCATCCACGGTAAAGTTTTGTACCAAAGTATCGTAAAGCACGATGGTCTTCATCTTTCCAAAGCCTGTGAAATAGGCATTTGACTTTGTCGTTCTTCTGGATGCATCCATGACGTTAATCGCCCTGACCTTATAATTATGCTTTTCCAGAAGGGCATTGATCTTTTCCTTTAATTCTCCGTCTTCAAGAGGAGTAAACTTGTTAAAAAGCTTACTGAACACAGGAAAAAGAAATGTGATCATTAAAATCAGCAATGTCATCACAATTGCAAACACCAGAATGATCCAATCCCCGAAGGATTCGTGGAGCCCAAAAAGCATGGATGAGATTCCCACCATTAAGATCATAGTCAGAATGTAGCTCTTTATCGCATCGGCGAAAAATGTTTTCGGCTTTGTCTTGTTAAAGCCGTACTTCTGCTCGATAACCATGGTGTCATACCATGAGAAAGGAAGCATCAAAACCTCAACAAACGAATTTAAAAGCATTACTCCCAGGATCTGCGTAAATTGATTCTCCGGGAACAGCCCCGCAAACAAGGCATATGCATTCGTGGCCAAAAGCAGTATTTCAAGGACGAAAGTGACTGTATTACTGATAAGACTGAATTTTTCGTTTTCATAATGGTAAGCTTTCCATTTTGCATAGGTTTCGCTGTCGTACACATCGGCCACATTGTCCGGGATCTTGTTATTTGCCGAGCGCAGCCGAATAACATTGATCATGCGCCGGTAAATAAATACGACTGCAAAAACAATAAGTGCCATAATCTTAAAATTCATCTCATAACCCTCCGACTTTTTTAAGATTATAGCACTTTTATTTTTTTATTGTAAAGAACTGACGTGCTTATATTATGGTTTCTCCCGAATGAACGTAATCAAGCTGATCTCCCATTATCGCCTTCATCACTTCAAAAGCAGTTGTTCCCGTACAATGACAGGTTACAAAGCGAGTGGGATAATTCTTAAGCTCCTTTGCAATATCTTTGATCTCTTCCAATTCTTTCTCCGTGTAGTCCGTCTTTTTCATCAGATGGAAACCGCTTACCGCAAGATCAGGGGCTTTTCCGTATTTATCAATGAACGCGTCCGTAATACTGAGGATCCCATTGTGTGCACAGCCGGAGACCAGTACGCTCTTCTCTCCTTCACGTATCACAAGATAATGCTCATGTTTGAACTCATCCTCCATGTATCCTTCCGCAGTTTTCTCAAGTATCCTTTTATTTGTAAAAGGCAGAGGATGACTTCTCTTTTTTAACGTAAAAAGTTCCAATCCTTCATCTATTACGTAATCGCCATTTATCATTTTAAGCTGAGGCAGCTTAAGTATCTCCTTATCTATACCGATGTATCTGTACCTGTTCTCTCCGGCACTTTCTCCGTCGTCGGCATAGTACTCTGCCCCGGCGGCGTCCTGAAATAATATGCCTGCTTGAGGATTCAGCTTTGCAAAAGGCAAAATCCCCCCGGAATGGTCATAGTGCCCGTGGCTCAGGATCATAAGGTCAACGCCGGTGAGATCGATCCCAAGTTTTTTTGCGTTTTCAAGCGTTTCGGCGCTCGGCCCCAGATCAAAGAGAAGTTTGTGACCGTTCGCCTCAATGTAAAAAGACAGACCGTGGGCATTAGCGCAGCCCGCGACTCCCTCAGTGTTTTCAATAAGATTTATTATCTTCATTTGATCCTCCTTACAGATCCTTTGCCGTCTTGAAATCTCCGATATTTCCCAGTAACTTTCCAAGGCTGTGATACTTTCCGGAATAGATCACCGGATCAAGAACCGTGAGATCAACATCAAACGTATCCTTACAATGAAGCCTTTCGTCCATTTGAATGTTCCTGATGCAGCAAAAAAACGTTGTGGACTCGCCCGTTTCAACCGATTGCTTCACTTCACATTCGTAAACCCAGCGACTCTTTTCAAGAACCGGTACATCCAAAACTTCTCCCCTTGAAACTTCATAGGACATTTCGTCCTTTTTCCCGTCCTTGGCGTGTTTCGAGCCGAAATAATCCATCAAAGGGAGCATGTCTGTACTGACCAGATTTGCGCTGAACTTGCCTGTTCTGATAACGTTCCTCTTCGTCATTTTGTTTCCGAACATGCTGATGACCAGCAGATATTTGTCGCCGCCTTCGCCGGTGGCGCTCACCCATGTGATCGGCGCGAAATCCGCCGTTCCGTCCTCATTGTTCGTCCCAATGATAAAAGCCGGCTGAACACACATCGAAAACTCAGGCTTCACTGACCTTCTCTTTACCTTATCCATATTTACCTCCCAATATATGAATTTACTTGATCTGTTCCTTCCTGCTATTTTACCATAACCTACAAACTCAGGTAAACAATAAATCTGTCATTGGTAAAACGCTTCTCCCAATCCGGCTATCATTTTTCGGAGAAGCTTTGTGCTTATCTGATATTTGCTTGTTTCAAAAGTCCAAATGACCGAATCATGCTGAAACAGCCCTGCCTCCTCGTATTTTCTGATCTTCAGGAAAGCATTGTTTCTGTATTCCACGTCGTCCATCATCCCAAAATGTTCCCAATACACTTCTTTCCTGTTTTTTACGTTTAGCAAAGTAAAATCCGGATGGACAGTCTCGGAATTCAGTTCCAAGGGCTTCTCATATATAAACGGAACCGCCATCTCATCCAGCATATCCGCAATGATCACTTCCGTTTTCGACCTGACTCTCATTCCTTTTCTTGTATAATACTCGGGCGTATTCTCTCTGAAACTCAATTTTTCAAAGTCCTGCTGCAGCCACTTTAGAATGTACTCCTCATCGGAAACGTAGGGAAGATCGACTAAATTCCGCTTGGATTCGGGCAAGCTGTTAAGCGCCTTCAAGTATATGTTTTCTTCGAATTTGCCTTGAATTTCCTCAATCTCGAACAGCCTGTCGTTTATTTCTTCCAACAGTTTTTCGTAATACTCGATCTGTGCCATGGCCTGCGCTAAGGCAATGTCTTTCTTTTTTATGTAAGTTCCGTTATCCGATGAACCTGTTTTGCAAATGAAATATTGATATGAATTCCCATGCTTGAACCCTCTTAGTCTCATATTCATTGGTATTCTTTTAGTTAACTGCTCCAATTCACCAAGTGTTTTTTTCCTCATTTCTTCAAAGCAATACTTTTCTTTTGCTAAAGTCCTTTTATTTAACATTTTCCGCCATTTCCTTTCTAAATTTGAATTTTTTTATAGTATTCTCCCACTCATCGAAAGCTTTTTTAGCTAAAAGCAGATATTCCCCTGGCTTTTTGGCTCTTTTTCTGCTTTTGCCCCGCTCCGGAAAGCTTTCTCCTCCCAAAAAGCAGATATTTCCCGGCTTTTTGACTCTTTTTCTGCTTTTGCCCCGCTCCGGGAAGCTTCCTCCTCCCAAAAAGCAGATATTTCCCGGCCTTTTGGCTCCTTTTCTGCTTTTGCCCCGCTCCGGAAAGCTTTCTCCCCCCAAAAAGCAGATATTCCCCCGGCCTTTTGGCTCTTTTTCTGCTTTTGCCTCGCTCCGGGAAGCTTGCTCCTCCCAAAAAGCAGATATCTTCCCGGCTTTTTGGCCCTTTTTCTGCTTTCGCCCCGCCCCGGGAA
>JAILNG010000041.1 GCA_024691875.1 Lachnospiraceae bacterium
TAGGTATAGAGTGTACCTGTCTCCTTTTTGCATCCGCAAAGCAGGTAATGGAATACAAGGGAGAAAAAATGCTCCTTTTGTTTTTGGACATTGAAATGCCCGGAATGAGCGGCGTTGAGCTCCTTCAGAAACTGGAAAGCGGGAAAAAGGTGTGGCGTGTGGTTTTTGCCACAAGCCATGAAGAAAGCAAGATCGAAACCGTGAGCATCAGAACCCTGGGCTTTGAAAGCAAGCCCGCACCCTATCAGAACATCGGAAAGTATATAGAGATAGCGCTGAAAGAAAGCGGAGAAAACGTCAACGTTCTGATAAAGATCTGCGGAGAGGAAAAGATCATCGCACTGGATGATCTGGATTTTGCGGAAGCAGAAGGGAATTACTCGACTTTGGTCATGGGTGATAAAAAGATACTTACGGACGAGAGCCTTAAGGAGGTCGAAAAAAAGATGTTCATGACCAATGTCTTAAGATGTCACAAATCCTATCTGGTAAATCTGGGCAGGATCAGCGAGATCACAGGGGATGTGATCGTTATGAACAACGGAAGTAAGATCCCCATCGGTCGCACCTTCAAAAAGAAGATCATGGAGGACAGAAAAAGGTTCCTTGTAAATCTTGCAATGGGGAGAACTTGATCATGGTCTGGAGAATCATTGAAATCTTAGTCTTTTTCTGGGGCGCTTATTTGGTTTACTCATTTTTGCTTGAAGTCAGAATGACAAACATTAAAAAATGCCTTTTGACAAGTCTTGCTTTTGCGGTGGGAGTCATCCCCGTCTATCTGATCGAAAAGAGCCTGACGGGAATGGAGGCGATCTATAATCTGTATCAGATCGGCGGAGGCTTTATCATTCCGGTAATCTGCATTTATCCGCAGAAGAACAAGTGGAAAGACATTGCGATCTGGCCTGTCATCTACCTGGAAATGTCTTTGATCATCACTTTTTTGTCTTTCCTTGTAGCCTTTCTTTTAAAGATCGATCAGGAAAGAGTTACGGGCGGAACGCCGTTTGTGGCAATGGCAGAGGGGTTGAGCATACTGTGCCTTTTAATCCTTGTCCTCATAAAAAAGAAACTGTTTACGAACAGCGGTTTCGGCGAGTTTTCCGAAAAGATGCAATTGACGGTAGTCTTTTCGGGGGTTATATGCAGTTATCTCTTTATCGATCTGGTGAATTACATCAGAAGGACAGATGATTATGTTTTTAACGATGTGATCATTTATTTCATGCATTTCCTTTCTTTGTACTTTTTTGTGATCTCCCTGTGGCTGTGGTTTTCTCACAGAAGAAACATGGAGTATCGGAATGAGATCAAAAAATATAACGATTATCTGAAAGAGCAGGAACGCTTCATTCATTCCCAGATCGACAGCGATGAAAAGATCAGGCGTCTGAGGCATGATATGAACGCAAACATAGATGCGATGGCTGCTCTGGCGTCCAATGACGATCATGAAGAACTCAAGAAGTTCGTTCTGAACCTGAAAGGTGTGAACGACTCCGCCAGGATCAGACGTTACTCGGGGATTTCTGCAGTTGATGCGGTTGTGGGTGGTGTTCTGGACAAGCATGATTGGACAGCGGATGATCTCAAGTGGTCCGGAATGATCTATCCCGCATGCAAGGTGGAAATCTTCGATCTCTGCGTGATCGTGTCAAATCTCTTGTCAAATGCGATGGAAGCCTGCGACAGGAACAGGTTGCCCAGGCATATAGAGATCACGGTTACGGGTGCGGGAGATTCTATTTCCATCGTAGTTAAAAATCCCGCCTGTCTTCCGGAGGGCGTGGTGCCTTCCATGAAGTCCGAGAAGGAGGACGAGAAGAACCACGGTTTCGGCATTAAAAATGTCAGAGATGTGCTGAGCAAATACAGCGGAGAGCTGAGCTACAAGAACGAAAACGGAAGCATATACGCCATAGTTATCGTGTAAGATTTTGTAAAAACAGGCTGGAAGCCTCATAAATAAAGGATTTCAAAAGATCGGTCAAGTGGTTGTCAACCATTTGACCGGTCTTTTTTATGTCGTTCATCCGAAAAAAATGTCGATGGTCACGCATGTGTTGAAATCCCGAATAAGGGGTGGTAAATATAAATTGTACTTGATAGCGGTACCGAGTATCAAAGGGTTTACAAAAAAAAGTAGGAAGGAGAAAAATACTTATGGGATTTAATGCAATGCTTCTTATCGAAGGTTCGATCTTTGAATGGATCAAGAGACTGATCACAAGAAACAAAGAAAAGGACGAGAACGGGGAAGACTAAAAAAGATGCAAGCCCAAGCGGCAGCATCAGGCGGGAGTTATACGATATATTGCGCGGGGGCGCTTTATATATCAACAAATCACATTTATGAAAGGAGTTATAAAAAAATGAAGCTTTTAACAGAAAACGCATTGTATGCAATCAATGGTGGTGACGCAGAGGATTATTCCTTCGGTCAGAAGATCGGACATGCAGCTTATGAGGTCTATGATACAGTAAGAGATGCTGTTGTAGACGCTTATAACTGGGTATGCGAAAAGATCGGCAAGTAATTGAGAGAGGAGACAAAAAAATGACAAAGTTAAACGAGAAAGAATTGACAATGGTAAACGGCGGTAACATCGTTACAGAAGTTATCGAGGCATATGAAGCAGTAAGAGACTTCGTAAACAACAACCTCGGTGATCTTGTTCAGGGAATCAAGGATGGCTGGAACGAAGCCAAGGCAAACGACAACGATTGATCGAAAGATCCTCGGCAAGGGCGATAAAGGCCCTTGCCGGGATATTTGAAAGGAGCACGGTAATGGAAAAAGCAATAGAATGCATCGGATTGTCAAAGAAAAAAGGAAACAAGACAATACTTCACGAAGTATCTTTTGAAGTGTATAAGGGCGAGATCGTAGGATTTTTGGGAGCCAACGGATCAGGTAAGACAAGCACTATGAAATGTATTGCAGGCCTGTACGAATTTGACGGCGAGATCCGCATCATGGGCAAGGATGCAAAAAAAGAAAGAAGCAAGTGCAACGGACAGATTGCTTCTTTGATAGAAGAGCCGTGTTTTTACCCGAATCTGTCCGGTCTTAAAAATTTGAAAATAAATGCAGCCTACTTTCCGGGAGTAACGGACAAGGTGATCTCCGGAATCGTAGATACTCTGCATATGAAAGGATACATTGACAGAAAAGTAAAGACCTACTCTCTCGGGATGAAGCAGAGAATAGGGTTGGCTATGGCAATGCTCAATGACCCGGATGTGATCATGCTGGACGAACCTATGAACGGTTTGGATCCCGCAGGTATCATGGATCTCAGAAACATGCTGATCAAACTGGCTCATGAGCAAAACAAGGCGGTGTTCATTTCCAGTCACATTCTGACGGAAATGCAGATGCTCTGTGACAGGGTTGTATTTCTGAGTGAAGGAAGAACAATGGGAACCGAAAAGGTCGGCGAGGATCTTGAGAAACAGTACATGGACGTTATGAAAGGAGAAGCAAAAGCATGTTAAGACTTATAAAGATCGAATTTACAAAACTCTTTTCCAAAAAGCTGTTTTACATTTCTCTGGGTGCTTGTTTACTGGCAGTCATTGCATTTGCAGCTTTTTTGAAAGCTGATTTCGAAACCGAAAAGGATGAAGAACTGGCAGTTACGGAACAGAAAAGGGAGCAGGCCAAGGACTGGAAGGAAAAGTTGGAAGCGGAGATAGAGATCAATAACTACTACGCAGGCGTCTATGGTGAAGAAAAGACCGAGGCCATGAATGCTCTTTTAAGATATCAGATAGATCATGATATCAAGCCTTACGGTAAGAACACGACTTGGGATTTCGTCCAGTATCTATATGCAATAATGGGCTTTGCCCTGATCCTGGCGGCGGTGGTCATTGCGGCGGACAGCATGAATTACGAGTTTTCATCAAGGACGGTGAAAACACTTTTTGTAAAGCCTTATTCCAGAGCAATGATAATCGGGGCGAAGTACATTGCGGTGCTTCTTGAGATCGCGCTTCTTCTGGTGATCACATCAGTTTTTGCTTTTGTGGTGGGAGGTGTTGCTTTTGATTTCGGAGGAGCGGGAGCACCGGCGGTTATGGGCCTGTTCGGTAAGGTTTACGGAGTGAGTTTCCTTGGAAAGACACTTGTGTGCATGACCGGTTTCTTCCTTAAGATGAGCATGGCAGCGACTATTGCGTTCTTCTTAAGCATGGCATTTAAGAATCAGCTGATCTCGGTTATTGCCGGCTTCGGTATCGTGATGTTCGGAAACATGATCACGAACAAGCTCTACGATTTCGGCTGGAAGTGGGTGAAGTTCTCGATCCTTTCCAATTCGGATCTTGCAAGCTTCGTCGACAACTATCTTAAGCAGCATCAGACAATGCTCTCGTTTGCACTGGTGTTTGCATTACACTTGGCGGCCTTTGTGGTTGCAAGCATTGTGATCTGCAAGAAGAGCGACTACTAAGAAAAAACGGAGGGTGGAGACACCCTCCGTTGAAAAAAGTTAGGAACAGGGAGAGGGTATGAAGTATTACTGTGCAAAACAATATGATGCTACAGATTGTGCTGCAGCGTGCATAGCGACTGTCTGCCATGTGAACGGCTTAAGGGTGGGGATCACCAGGATCCGTGAAATGGCGGGAACAGACAAAAACGGCACAAACGGTAACGGAGTGATCAAGGCTCTTGATATGCTTGGGTTTGACTCGGAAGGGTATTATATCGAAGACAAAAAGATGGATCTGAGCCTGATGAATTTCCCTTTGATCGCCCATGTTGTGAAAAAAGGGATGAATCACTACGTTGTGGTTCACAATAAAGAAAAAGAAAAATACATCGTGGCGGATCCGGAAGACGGCCTGGTGGAGCTTTCCGAGAAGGAATTTATGAATGAGTGGAGTGGCGTGATCTTTACCGTGAAGCCCACGGACAGGATCAGAAATGTGCCCAAGGAAGACTCCGTTGTAAAGCAGTGCCTGAAGCTTTTGACGAAGAGAAAGAGCACGATCATGACGATCGTTTTGTTCTCTTTGATCTACACAGGACTGGGTATCGTGTCCACACTGTTTTTCAGAGTTGTCTTTGATTCGTTTATTCCGAGCGGAGCTTTGGAAACTCTGGGGATGTTTGCGCTGGGATTCATAGCGGTCAACCTGATAGCGTCCGCGATCCATGCTTTGAGAGCGAGGATGATCATTAAGCTCAGCCGGCAGTTTGACATGGACCTGACTTACAACAGTTACAGGCACATCATGGAGCTCCCCATGAATTTCTTCTCATTAAGACAGACCGGTGAGATTATTTCAAGACTCACCGATGCGGGAAGGATCAGAGATGCTCTTTCCGGAGCAGCCATCGGAGCGATAGTTGACAGCATCATGGCTATTGGGACAGCCGTTGTGCTCTACATTTACAATAAGTACCTCTTCGGAGTTGCGATCCTGATCATGCTGGTCTATGTTTTGATAAATTACCTCTTTGCAAAGCCCATTAAGGAAGGCAATAAGAAGGTTCTTGAAAATAACGCTGACGTGAACTCCATGTTCATTGAGACCATCAAGGGGGTTGAAACCGTTAAGGCCTGCGGTGCGGAAAACATCGTGGAAAAGGAGTCCCTTGGGCTCTTTTCAAAGCTTTTAAATTGTGTGACCAAGAATCAGAACCTTGAAGTTGCTTTGGGAACGTTGGGAAATCTTGTAAACAAAGTGGGTTACATCCTGATCCTTTGGCTGGGTGCAACTCTTGTTATCAGAGGCGAATTCACATCCGGCGGGCTGCTGGCGTTTTATTCTCTTGTGGGCTATTTCTTAAGCCCCATCGGAAGCATAATGAACCTGCAGATCAGATTTCAGGGCGCCAGCGTGGCTATGGAAAGACTGAATCAGCTTTTGGGATCTGAAGTTGAAGACAATAACGAAGAGAACGGTGTTAAAGACATTAAAGATCTGGGTAATCTGAAGCTTTCGGGCGTAAACTTCAGATACGGCACAAGAGCTTTGATACTTAAAGATATTTCGTTTGAAATGAAAAAGGGTGAAAAGATTGCCGTGGTCGGAGAAAGCGGATCGGGAAAAACCACCATTGCAAAGCTCCTTCTCGGCTTTTACTCACCCGAAAAGGGAGAGATCACCTTTGACGGAGTTGACATTAAAGACATTAACAGGATCTGGCTCAGGGAAAAGATCGCTTACGTGTCTCAGGAACCCTACTTCTTTAAGGGAACTCTTCGTGAAAACCTCTTATTCGGAAATTCGCTTAATGTTGATGATGCAAGGATAAATGAAGTCCTTAAGATCGTAAATCTGGACAAGTACGTTAAGGAAAGCCCGGAAGGACTCAACACGAAGCTTTCCGAAAACGCATTGAACATGTCCGGCGGGCAGCGTCAGAGAGTAAATCTTGCAAGAGCGCTCCTGAGAAACCCGGAGATCCTCATTATGGATGAGGCGACCAGTAATCTTGATGTTATTACTGAAAAGGCTGTCAGCGACTCCGTTGACATGCTGGAAAACATCACCATAATCGTGATCGCCCACAGGCTTACCACCATCAAGCGCTGTGATCGTATCGTTGCGATCAGGGACGGCAAGGTGGAAGAGATCGGAACTCACAAAGAACTCATGGGTAATAACGGCTATTACGCATCCCTCTGGAATGAATAGCCCGCTTTATTCAAAGAACTCCTTGTACCAGACCAAAAACATGTAGATCGTCCAGATCTTTCTGCTGTTGTCCTCCTTACCAGCGCGATGATCGTCTAAGAGTTTCACGATCTCGCCGGTATTAAAATAGCTTTCAGCCGCATTTCCCATAAATGCGGCTTTTATTATGTTGTAGTACTTTTCTTCCTTAAGCCAGATACGGATGGGAACAGGGAAGCCCAGTTTCTTCTTTTCCGCTACAAATTCGGGGAGACGACGGTGGGCGGCTGCACGCATGGCGACCTTTGTGTTTCTGTCGTTTACCTTAAACTTTGTCGGCAATGTGCGTGCCAGATCAAAAACGTTCCGATCCAGGAAAGGCACTCTCACTTCCAGGGAATTTGCCATGCTCATCTTGTCAGCCTTTAAAAGGATGTCTCCGATGAGCCAGAAATTCACATCTATGTACTGCATCTTCGTGACATCGTCAAGTCCCGCAGCCTTTTTGTAAACAGGTCTTGTGAGATGCTTGTGATTGTAATGCCCCGTCGGATTCTTTAAGATCTTTGCCCTTTCTTCTTCGCTGAACATGAAAGCATTTCCGATGAAGCGCTCCTCCAGAGGTTTGCTTCCGCGGATCAGGAAATTCTTGCCCTTAAATTTGAAAGGAACCGCCTTCGCCACATTTGCAAGCCCGCGTCTCAAGCCCTCGGGAAGCTTCTGATAGCCCGCAAGTGAAAAAGGCTCATGGTAGATGTTGTAGCCTCCGAAAAATTCATCGGCTCCTTCTCCCGACAGCGCGACTTTAACCTGTTTTGAAGCAGTTTCCGAAACAAAGTAGAGAGCAACGGCCGAAGGGTCCGCCAGTGGCTCGTCCATGTGATACTGTATCTTGGGAAGTACATTCCAGTACTCCTCGGTGGAAATGATCCTTCCGTAATTTTCTATTCCGATCTTTGAAGACAGATCCTTTGCGTATTCCGTCTCATTGTATTTTTCGTAATCAAAGCCCACGGTAAAGGTCTTGTCACCGTGGAATGAAGCAGCCACGTAGCTCGAATCCACTCCGGATGAAAGAAAGGATCCGACTTCGACATCGGCAAGCATATGCGCGCGTACCGATTCCTGCATGGTTTCATCGATCTTTTTGACCACATCTTCATATTTAAGGCTTTCGTCCGGAGCGAAGGTGGGATCAAAGTAGCGTGTGATCTTCAGATCGCCGTTCTTAAAAGTGAAATAATGAGCGGGAGGGAGCTTGAATATGCCTTTAAAAAAGGTTTCCGGAAGAACCGAATACTGGAATGTCAAATAGTTTTCCAGCGCTTCGGGGTTAACTTTCTTTTGGTAGGCAGGATGCTCAAGGATCGACTTGATCTCCGAGCCGTAGGCGATGTCGTTACCCAAAGGGGCATAGTAGAAGGGCTTGATACCGAAGTGGTCTCTGGCACCGAACAGAGTTTTTGTTTTCATGTCCCAAAGCACAAAAGTGAACATCCCGCGAAGTTTTTCCACAAGACCCGCACCGTACTCCTCGTAACCGTGGAGGAGAACCTCCGTGTCCGCGTTGTTTGAAAAAGTGTGTCCCTTTGCTTCCAGTTCCTTACGGAGTTCCTTGTAGTTGTAAATCTCGCCGTTAAAGGTGACGACCAAAGTGCCGTCTTCGTTGTACATGGGCTGGTTTCCGTTATTCAGATCGATGATGGCAAGACGTCTGAAGCCCATGGCGATACCGTCTGAAATGTGCTGACCGCCGCTGTCCGGACCGCGGTGTATGATCCTGTTCATCATCTTTGTCAAAAGTTCTTCTTTGTTGTCTAAGTTACCTGTAAATCCACATATTCCGCACATAGCTGTTCCTTCTTTCAAAAAAATCCGGGACTTCAACGTGTCAATACGATTGAAGCCCCCATTGGCTTAAATTTTATGCGTAAGTTCTGATGATCTCTTCGGCCACTTCACGTTTTGAAATGCATCTGTCCATGGCCTGTTTTTCAATGTATCGATGAGCTGCGGGCTCATCCATTTTAAGTACGGAGATGAGCAGCCATTTGGCTCTGTTCACCGTACGGATCTCTTCCATTTTTTCTTCCACCGACAAGGTCTTAAGATCCATCTTCTTAAGGCGCTCTCTGGCACTTTCCATCCAGTCCAGCGCATTCAGGATCACAGGGCGGGAGAGAGGCTTTGCCAGGGTGAAAACGCCGTGCTCCACCACCTTTTCCCGGATCTCGTCGTAGACCTCGGTCCGAAGCAGAAGCAACACAACAGTACCCTTCGAAGCGGCCGCATCGATCGCAAACCGCACTCCTGTATCGTCGGGAAGAGGAGAGTTTATGATAATGAAATCATAGGCACTTTCGCTCCATACCCTTTTTGCGGAGCTCAAGTCCGACACGAACCTGACCGGTGAACATTGGGACTCCGTGAGTATGCCCGAAAGAGCCGTATTTAATTTTTCAGCCGTCGAAACGACGAGAACGCTGTATATTCGTTCTTTAAGACTCATACGAATCCCTTTCCGCGAAATCCCTTAAGAAGAATTATCGAGCTTTTAAGTAGATCTCAAGGATCTCAGAAGGAATGTGCTTCTTTATGAAATCGCTTGATACCGCCGATCTGCAAGCTTCTCTGTAATTTCGAGGCAGCTTTTCGTACTTGGAAAGAACATTGGGTGCGGCCGTGAAAAGGTTTACATCCGCACTTTCCGGCAGAGTCAGTTTGTTTTGGATCCCCTCCAGGCCGGCTCTGATGAGAAGCGTAAAAGCAAGGTAGGGATTTGCGCCCGGATCCGGGGAACGGAGTTCCGCACGCCTGTATTCACCCACAGCTGCGGGGATACGGATGAGCTGGGAACGGTTTTCCGCCGACCATGAAATGAAGCCCGGCGCCTTGTTGTTTCCGAGTCTCAGGTAGGATTCCCTTGTAGGGTTCAGGAACAATGTCATTGCCTTGATGTTTTTAAGGATTCCCGCAAGCATATATTTAAAGTTTCCGTTCTCGTCAAAAGGATAAACGGACATGTTAACGTGGAAACCGTTTCCGGGAGCCTTTCTTAACGGCTTCGGAGAAAAGTCTGCCACAAGTCCGTTTCTGTTTGCAACTGTCTTAACCACACGCTGGAACATCTGGGCGTTGTCCGCAACCATGAGAGGATCCGCGTAACGGAAATCGATCTCGTTTTGGCCGGGGCCTTCCTCGTGGTGAGAGCTCTCGGGATGTATGCCCATTTTTTCGAGAGTCAGGCAGACTTCACGACGCACGTTCTCGCCCTTATCATCTGGAGCGATGTCCATGTAGCCTGCTTCGTCTGACGGTATCTTTGTCTTTTTGCCCTTTTCGTCAACGAGGAAGAGGTAAAATTCCTGCTCGGCGCCGAAGGTGAAATTGAAGCCCGCTTTCTTTGCGTCCTCAATGGCATTTTTCAGAAGGCGTCTGGTGTCACACTCAAAGGGGGTTCCATCCGGATAGGTGATGGAAGAAAACATCTGCACAACGCGGCCGTGCTCGGGACGCCAGGGCAGAGGTGTCAAAGTGTCCGATTCTGGGTGAAGCAGAAGATCGCTGTGGGTCTCATCACCGAAGCCCAGGATTGATGATGCGTCGAAAGCTATGCCTTGTTCAAAGGCTCTCGGCAATTCATCGGGCATTATGGAGATGTTTTTTTGCCTTCCGAAAACATCGCAAAAGGCAAGTCTGATGAACTTAACGTCTTCTTCTTCCGCAAATTGTAAAATTTCATCCTTTGAGTATTTCATGTCTCCTCCGTATTATTCGATGCAGTTCATAATGTAAACAGATGTTCAGTTCTGGACGTACATCTGCCTGTAAGGGTTGCTGCTGTCGGGCTCGATCACCGTAAAGGCCTCCGACATCACGTCTTTGGTATCAATTTTAAAATAAGTACAAAATTCATCTATGCTTTCTTTGATCTCCTCAAGATCCTTGGGTTCCGCAGGACGTGCGGTAACCTGGTCGGGGAAGATAACATCTTTGCATTCGGATCTTAAGAACATCTTGCCCCCGTGCATACCGGTGCAGGGGAAATTTCCAACGATTTTTTTCTTGGGATCATCGAGATTTAAAACTACGATCAGCCCGCCTGCCTGGTACTCTCCCAGAAAGCTGCCTGTCCTTCCGCCGATGACCATTACCGGGACCTTATCCTTATAGGCTTTCATGTGGATCCCGGCTCTGTAGCCCGCGTTTCCTCTGACAAAGATCTTGCCTCCGCGCATTGCGTAGCCTGCTGCGTCTCCGATGTTACCATGGATAACGATCTCGCCTGCATTCATGGTGTCGCCCACTGCATCCTGAGTGTTGCCCCTGACGGTGATCTTGCCGCCGTTAAGGTACGCGCCCAAAGCATTTCCGGGGATGCCCGTGATCTCAATCTCTCTGTGAGACATGCCTGCAGCAATAAAGCGTTGGCCGCAACAGTCTTCTAAGGTGCAGGGGGATTGGGAGTTTCTGATGGCTTCATTTAGAGCCTTGTGATCCAGATCCTTTGCTTGTATCTGCATTATGTTTCCTCCGATTATTTTTGCATATAAATTCCCAATTTGCAATAAAACTGTTTTCTCTTTAAAAAATTTTATTCACCCGCATGACCGATGCCGAGGATCTGAAGTTCTTTTTCCGTAAGTCCGATGCCTCTGAGCATTAAGCGGTTTCCTCTTAAGGTTTCGATGGAGTTGATGCCCATTCCGCCCATGATCTCCATGATCTCGTGTCTCCAGGCGTTCATGAGATTTACGAGGCGCCTGCTTCCGACTTCGGGATCCAAACGGCTCACAAGATCGGGCCTTTGGGTAGCAATGCCCCAATTGCATTTTCCTGTCTGGCAGGAACGGCAGAGATGACAGCCCATGGCAAGAAGTGCGGCTGTGGCTACGTAGCAGGCATCTGCGCCCAGAGCCACTGCTTTGACCACATCAGCGGAGCTTCTTATGGAGCCGCCCACAACCAGTGATACATTATTTCTTATGCCTTCGTCGCGAAGGCGCTGGTCAACCGCCGCAAGAGCAAGTTCGATGGGGATTCCCACGTTGTCGCGGATCCTGGTGGGAGCCGCGCCCGTACCGCCTCGGAAGCCGTCGATCGCGATGATGTCTGCGCCGCTTCTTGCAATGCCGCTGGCAATGGCTGCGATGTTATGAACAGCTGCTACCTTTACGATAACAGGCTTTTTGTATTCCGTTGCTTCTTTAAGAGAGAAGACCAGTTGTCGGAGATCTTCTATTGAATAGATGTCGTGATGGGGAGCGGGGGAAATGGCATCCGATCCTTCGGGTATCATTCTTGTCCTTGAAACATCACCCACGATCTTTGCACCGGGAAGATGACCGCCGATACCGGGTTTTGCACCCTGGCCCATCTTGATCTCGATGGCGGCACCTGCTTCCAGATAGTCTTCATGGACTCCGAAACGACCGCTGGCAACCTGAACGATGGTGTTGGGGCCGTAAACGTAGAAGTCTTCGTGGAGACCGCCTTCACCGGTGTTGTAGAGGATGCCCAGTTCCGTTGCTGCCTTTGCCAAAGCCGCATGAGCATTGTAGCTGATGGAGCCGTAGCTCATGGCCGAAAACATCATGGGCATGGAAAGCTGGATCTGAGGCTCCAGTTCACAGATCAGTTCACCTTTTTCATCCCTTTTGATCATTTCCGGTTTTTTGCCGAGAGAAACTCTTGTTTCCATGGGCTCTCTTAAGGGATCGATGGGAGGGTTTGTAACCTGGGAAGCATTGATCAGGATCTTGTCCCAGTAGACGGGAAGGGGAGCGGGATTTCCCATGGAAGAGAGGAGTACTCCGCCGCCCGTTGATTGTTTAAAGATCTCCGTTATGGTGGCATTTGACCAGTTAGCATTTTCACGGAGAGTGTTGTCTGTTTTTACGATCTTCAAGGCTCTTGTGGGACAGAAAGAAACGCAGCGCTGACAGTTTACGCATTTCGTTTCATCACTGACCATGATGCCTTTTTCCGAATTATAGAAGTGCACCCCATTGGCGCATTGCTTTTCGCACAAACGACAGTTGGTGCATCTGTTTTCATTTCTGATCACTTCAAATTGTGGATAGATAAATTCGATACTCATATGCCTGCACCTTCCTTTACATTAACAATAACAGGTTCACCTCCGGCGGGAGACCAGATGTTTTCCGCATTGGGCTCCATAACACGGATGGCGGCTTCTTCACTTGCAATGTAGACCCTGTCGTCCTTCTCGCCCACTACCATGGACCTGAGCTTCAAACGATCGTTTAGAGCCATGAGTCCGCCTGTGTAGCCTAAAATGATGGAGAAGGGACCGGTCACCAGAAGGCTTGGGAAAACCGTCCTTAAGAAAGTCAGCTTCTCGCGCTTCCTCTCGTCGGGATCGTGCTCGATGGTGCTCCAGAAAGGTGCAGCCACAACGTTTGCGGCTTCTGTGAGCGAAAGGCCCTGAACGCGGAGCAGGTAGTCCATAATATAGGTGATAACTTCCGTATCGGTCTGAAGGTTGCATTTGTAACCGAACATCTCTATGAAGCGGCGATTGGCATCGTAGGATGAGATCTCGCCGTTATGTACGATGGAATAATCCAGAAGAGTGAAGGGGTGAGCTCCGCCCCACCAGCCGGGAGTGTTGGTGGGATATCTTCCGTGAGCTGTCCAGCTGTATCCTTCGTATTCCTCCAGCTTGTAGAACCTTCCGACATCCTCGGGAAAGCCGACAGCCTTAAAGGTTCCCATGTTTTTGCCGCTGGAAAAAACGTAGGCTCCCTTCATCTCTGTATTGATCTTCATTGTGATCCTTGCAACGTACTCCTTTTCGTCCTGCTGGAGATTTGTCAGCATGGATTTGAGGGGAGCTACAAAGTAGCGCCATATGATGGGCTCGTTCGTGATCTCAGGGATCTTCCTTGTGGGGATCAGCTCCGAGTGAACGATCTCAAAGTACTCCTTCAGGAAAGCTTCACATTCCTTACGTGTGTTACGGCAGTCAAAAAACATGTGCAAGGCATAGAAATCCTTGTATGCCGGGTAGATACCGTAGGCTGCAAAACCGCCGCCCAGACCGTTGCTTCGGTCGTGCATGGGCTTCATGGCATTTGTGATCATTTCGCCGGACATTTTCTTCCCGTCCCTGGAAATTACCGCTGCTATGGCGCAACCGGAAGGGATGCGCACTTCACCTTCTCTTTTCATATGGCTGATTCTCCTTTATATCGTGTGCTTTAAAACAAGAAAAAAGGGTGCTCACGGAAGCACGGATCAAAATCCGTACTTCCATGAACACCCTTGCTCATTGGAGGGCATTATAGACTTAATGTTCAATTTTGTCAAGCACAGAATTAAAGTATGCAATCGAGGGGGCAGTTGAGCGTGCAAGCGAGTAGGTCACAGCCTGCCCCGGGTATGCTTCGCCCGACTCCAAATATCCTACATTCTGCCTCGAGCATGCTTCTTCTTGCTCTGAGTATGCCATATTCCGCCCTGAGTATGCCACAGCTTGCGTGCAGCCTGTCCTGAGTAGACCACGGTCTAAACATTTGCTTATGTCACGGTATATCCGCCCGAATTTTGCCCGAATATTTGCCCGCATATTTGCCCGCATATCCGCGGGTATATCCGCCTATTTATGCCACAGCCGAGGATTTTGTGGCGCTGTGGCATACAAATATGGCCCGTGTCGTTCTTTTGAGTCCCCTCGGCGGCGGTAAAAAAGTAAAAAGTATGCCACAGCCGTGGATTTTGTGGCACTGTGGCATACAAATTATGGATTTTCGTTGCACATGGAAAGAAAAAGTATGCCACAGAGAGAAGCTTGCAAGGGCTGTGGCATAAAAGTCCCAGAAATTCTAAACCGCGTAGTGCTTTTTTATTTGTTTAAGAGGAAAAAGTATGCCACAGCCGAGGGATTAGTAGCACTGTGGCATAAAAATGAATTTCCGGGAGGGAATCTGAATGCCACAGCGCGGAGGGGATTAAATAAAACACCCCTCGGCTCAGCTTTCTCATCCCTCAGCCTGCGTTTGCGGTGACACAAACCATCACCATAAGAAACGCTTACGACAGAAACGGGCGAAAACACGGATTCCGTCGTAAAGCGGGGCTCCTCTGCGCTGTTTTAACTATAGTTTTCTCTGTGGTGCCAAAATGCTATGGAACATAAACTCGCCCATTCAGGTAGTTTAACAGTTAGCGCTGTTCGGGCTCAAACATATGTTCCATGGCCGCATTTGTGGCACCAAGCCCCGCTAAACTCCTCCATAGAATTTTCGCCCTGTTTCCGTCGACTCGCTTTTTCTTGATCCTTGACTTTCAGTCACCGCAATCCTCGGCTGAGCTCTTCCAAACTGTCCGCAGCGGTGTTTTGATTTTGGGAAGAAGATGTCGTCGTCCACGCTTCGCATGTCCGACGACCGCGCTGTCGGCGATCGAAGCGGAGCGAGATCACCGACATTTTCCCCAAAGAAAACAGTGCAAGCCGGCGCGGCACAGATTTTCACTTCGCTTTTCGGTGCTTCACGGAATAAAAAAATAGAAATGGCAGTGACAGGGACGAGGTGAAAATTCTATGGAGGAGCCGTAGCAACTCTTAGTGTCCGAATGCACGATGGGCCGTACTGACTGAGCCCTGACAGCCTAAAGGTTTAAATCATGTAAATGGGCGAGATTCCGGACCATAGCATTGGACACTAGAGTTGGTAGGCGACGGAATCCGTGTTTTCACCCGCTCCTGTCACGAACATTTCTATTATTGAAAAAGTCTGACACCGAAAACAAAGTTAAAATCGGAGAAGCAGCACGCTTGCGGTGTTTTATGCCGCCATAAAAGCGCGGGAGGGCTAACCTGAATCATACCTCATTGTTTTACGCTCTTGCCTTGCGCTTTCAAAAAAATAAAAAAAGGGTATTGACATGTGAAAAACAAAAGCGTATAATCCGCACTCATAAAGACAAAGGCGTCTGAGAGCAAAGGACTCACAGACGCTTTTTCTCTTTTTCCGGAAAAGGCAAACAATTTAATAAAAGAATGATAAAAGGCAAAGGCGTCTTTTGTGTAGAAGTACACAGAAGGTGCCTTTGTCTCTTTTTTTAAGAAAGGAGCCACTATTATGAGTACTGTATCTGATTATTTCGGAAGTTTGGTCTTTGATGATCGTGTGATGAGAGCAAAACTTCCCGCTAAGGTTTACGCTTCCCTTCGTAAAACAATTGATGAAGGAAGCGAGATTGATATTAGCGTAGCGAACGCCGTTGCGGAGGCAATGAAGAATTGGGCTCTTGAAAACGGTGCAACACATTTTACACACTGGTTCCAACCTCTTACCGGAATCACAGCCGAAAAGCATGACAGCTTCATCACTCCTTCTCCCGACGGAAGCGTGATCATGGAGTTCTCCGGTAAAGAACTTATAAAGGGCGAACCCGATGCTTCCTCTTTCCCCAGCGGCGGCTTAAGAGCTACCTTCGAAGCAAGAGGATATACGGCATGGGATCCGACATCATATGCCTTTATAAAAGGAAAGACACTTTGCATTCCCACAGCCTTCTGTTCCTACGGTGGACATGCATTGGACAAGAAAACACCGCTCCTTCGTTCAATGGAAGTATTGAGCAGGGAAGCACTCAGAATACTGAAGCTCTTCGGAAACGATACGGCAAAGAGAGTTGTTTCTTCCGTAGGACCCGAGCAAGAGTACTTCCTTATTACAAAAGAAATGTATGAAAAGCGTCCCGATCTGAGATTTACAGGAAGAACACTTTTCGGAGCAAAGCCTCCCAAGGGACAGGAGCTTGACGATCATTACTTCGGAGTTATAAAGCCCGGCGTTCAGGCATATATGGAAGATCTGAACGATGAACTTTGGAAGCTTGGAATTCTTGCAAAGACAGAGCACAATGAGGTAGCACCCGCTCAACATGAGCTGGCTCCGATCTATTCGACAACAAACGTAGCCACAGACCATAACCAGCTTACCATGGAGATCATGCAAAAGGTTGCGGCTCGTCACGGGCTTGTATGCCTGCTTCACGAAAAGCCTTTTGCGGGAGTTAACGGAAGCGGTAAGCACAACAACTGGTCTATTTCCACAGATCAGGGACAAAACCTTCTTTCTCCCGGCGAGACACCTTACGAAAACGCGCAATTCCTTCTTTTCCTTTGTGCAGTGATCAAGGCCGTTGATGATTATCAGGATCTTTTGAGACTTTCCGTTGCTACTGCCGGAAACGATCACAGATTGGGCGCTAACGAAGCACCGCCGGCTGTAATCTCAATGTTCCTCGGTGAGGAACTGAACGCTGTCCTTGAAGCTATCGAGAGCGACAAGCCCTATGCGGGAACGGCGAAAACACAGATGAAGCTTGGCGTTGATGTTCTTCCCAAGTTTAACCGCGATACAACAGATCGTAACAGAACATCACCTTTCGCATTCACCGGAAACAAGTTCGAATTCCGTATGCTCGGTTCATCGAACTCCATCGCATGTGCAAACATCATGCTGAATGCCGCTGTTGCGGAGAGCTTAAGGATCTATGCCGACAGACTTGAAAAGGCAGAGGATTTTGAATCGGCTCTTCATGACATGATCAAGAAGACGATCAAGGATCATAAGAGGATCATCTTCAACGGAAACGGTTACGATGATGCATGGATCAAGGAAGCAACGGAGAAGAGAGGACTTCTTAATTACAGAACAACAGCTGACTGCATGCCTCATCTTCTGGATGAAAAGAATGTAAAGATGCTCACATCTCTCGGAGTTTTCACAATGGATGAACTGAGATCAAGACGTGACATCATGCTTGAGAACTACTGCAAGAGCGTTGTGATCGAAGCAAACACCATGGTAGACATGGCAAGAACAGAGATCGCACCTGCTGTTGAAGCTTACACATCGGACATCGCGGAAGCAGCATCGGCAAAGAAGGTGCTTTCGCCCACACTCAAGTGCAAGTACGAGACAGAGCTTACCGAAAAGCTTTCCGGACTCATCGATGAGATCACGGAAAAGACAGAAGCTTTGGAAGAAGCCATTGCAAAGGTACATGGTGCGGAGGATATCGTGGAGGAATCCGCAATGATCAGAGATCTGCTTCTTCCCGCAATGAGCGAACTCCGACTTCCCTGCGACAAGGCGGAAGTGATGACAGCCAAGAAATATTGGCCTTTCCCTACCTACGCAGATCTTCTTTTCGGGGTAAAGTAAATGGTAATAATGTATTGGGACAGGAGTTAATCAAAAAAACTAATTACAAGAAAGTAGGTGACTTATATGTCTGTTGAATTTTGGTTTTTGATCGGTGCCGCATTGGTGTTCTGGATGCAAGCAGGTTTCGCAATGGTTGAAACCGGCTTCACGAGAGCAAAGAACGCAGGAAACATCATCATGAAAAACCTGATGGATTTCTGTATCGGAACAGTTGTATTTTCAATACTCGGTTACACGCTCATGATGGGCGAAGACATGCTTTTCGGACTCATCGGAAAGCCCAACCTCGATCTTTTCACACATTTTAAAGAGTTTATCGCATCACCCGAAGATGGTTTTACGGATGCAAGTTACTTTGTATTTAACCTTGTATTCTGTGCTACCACGGCGACCATCGTATCAGGTGCAATGGCTGAAAGAACGAAATTCTCAGCTTATTGCGTTTACTCGGGACTCATTTCACTTTTGATCTACCCCATTGAGGCCCACTGGATCTGGGGCGGCGGCTGGTTAAGTCAGATGGGATTTCATGATTATGCAGGTTCCTGCGCTATCCATATGGTAGGTGGTATAGCTGCATTGATCGGAGCCATCGCTCTCGGACCCCGTATCGGAAAATATGTTAAAAACGAGAAGGGCAAGGTTACAAAGGTTAACGCCATTCCCGGTCACTCGATCCCTTTGGGCGCTCTCGGCGTTTTCATTCTTTGGCTGGGCTGGTACGGCTTCAACGGAGCTGCAGCAACCACACCTTCCGAGCTTTCATCCATTTTCCTTACAACAACGATCGCTCCTGCGGTCGCAACCGTTACAACATTGATCTTCACATGGATAAAGAATGGTAAGCCCGATGTTTCAATGTGCCTTAACGCTTCACTTGCAGGCCTTGTTGCCGTAACTGCAGGATGTGATGCTTTCGATGCCATCGGCTCGGCAGTTGTGGGCATTGTGGCAGGTATCCTTGTAGTAGTTGTAGTTGAAGTGCTTGATCTTAAGATGCACATCGACGATCCCGTAGGTGCTGTCGGCGTTCACTGTGCAAATGGCATATGGGGAACGATCGCAGTCGGACTTCTTGCAAATCCCGATGCACCCGCAGGACTTAACGGATTGTTCTATACAGGCGAATTTGAACAGCTGGGAATTCAGCTCCTCGGTTTCGTAACGGTAGCTGCCTGGTCAGCTCTCACAATGGGAATCTTCTTCTTCGTATTAAAGAAGATCAACTTCTTAAGAGCAGATGCGGCAGACGAACTCATGGGCCTGGACATCAGCGAACATGGACTCCCCAGTGCATATGCAGACTTTATGCCTGCTGTTGACAAATATTCCGATTTCGGAAACACAGAACTTCCCGTTGCGGTTATGGGAACAACTCCTGTTGCGGAAGCTGTTGAAGTTAAGAGAGAGCCCGCATTCCCTACAGGCGGACCGAAGTTTACGAAGGTTGAGATCGTATTTAAAGAGGAGAAGCTTTACGCATTAAAGGCAGCCATGAACAAACTGGGCATCACAGGAATGACCGTATCTCACGTAATGGGCTACGGCATGCAGAAGGGCCATACGGAATTCTACCGTGGCGTTGCTGTTGAGACTGACTTGAGACCTAAGGTTCAGGTGGATATCGTCGTTTCCGCCATCCCTGTAAGAGATGTTATCGAAACGGCTAAGAAGGTTCTGTACACAGGACACATCGGAGACGGAAAGATCTTTGTTTACGACGTGGAGAACGTAGTTAAGGTTCGTACCGGCGAAGAAGGCTACGACGCATTACAGGATGTAGAATAAAGAATGTAACTAACGTGAGAGGAAAAGCATATGTGTTCTATTATGGGTTATTGCGGCAGCGATGTCGACATGAGCAAATTTGAGGAAGGTTTTGAAAAGACGATCTCCAGAGGACCGGACGATTGCAGGATCGTGAATACAGGCAACGGAGTACTGGGCTTCAGACGTCTTTCAATCATGGGTCTCACCCCAGAGGGCATGCAGCCCTTCGAGCTGAACGGTAATTACGTGGTTTGTAACGGAGAGCTTTACGGCTTTGAAAATGAGAGAGAGAACCTGAAAGATAAAGGCTATTCCTTTAAGAGCGACAGCGATTGCGAGATCATCCTTCCAATGTACAAAGAGTACGGGACTGAGATGTTCAAAAAGCTCGATGCCGAGTTCGCAATGATCATCTTTGATAAAGAAAAGGATGAATTCATTGCCGCAAGAGATCCCATTGGGATCAGACCTCTCTACTACGGCTTTGACGAAAAGGGTGTGATCGCTTTTGCCAGTGAGCCCAAGAATCTGGTGAAGCTGGTGCAAAGGATCATGCCTTTCCCGCCCGGCCATTATTATAAAGACGGCAAGTTCATCTGCTACAGGGACATGACCAAAGTGGATGAAGTTTGCAAAGACGATCTGGAAACCGCTTGCACAAAGATCAGGGAAAAGCTGGTGGCAGGCATAGACAAACGTCTTATTTCGGACTCAAAAGTGGGCTTCCTTCTTTCCGGAGGATTGGATTCATCTCTGGTCTGCGCGGTTGCTGCAAGAAGGAGCAAAAAGCCGATCAGGACTTTTGCAATCGGAATGAGCGAGGATGCCATCGATCTGAAGTACGCCAAGCAGGTTGCGGATTTCATAGGAGCCGATCATACGGAAGTTTACATGACGAGCGACGAAGTGCTCTCTTCACTTGAAAAAGTGGTTGAACTTCTGGGAACATGGGACATTACGACCATACGTGCCAGCATGGGCATGTACCTGGTCTGCAAGGCCATACATGAAAACACGGACATCCGCGTGATCCTTACGGGAGAGATCTCCGACGAGATCTTCGGATACAAGTACACAGACTTCGCTCCGTCTCCCGAAGAATTCCAAAAGGAAGCTGAAAAGAGAGTGAGGGAATTGCACATGTACGATGTGCTCAGAGCAGACAGGTGCATTTCCGTAAACTCCCTGGAAGCAAGAGTTCCTTTCGGAGATCTGGATTTTGTTGACTACGTCATGAGTCTGGATCCGGACATGAAGATGAACAGATACAACAAGGGAAAGTACCTGCTCCGCCATGCGTTCGAAGGCGGCGACTACCTTCCCCAAAGCATATTGTTTCGTGAGAAAGCAGCATTTTCCGACGCAGTGGGACATTCCATGGTTGATTACCTTAAGGAATATGCGGAGGAAAAATATACGGATGAAGAATTCGAAGTAAGGAAAGAAAAGTACTCTTTTGCAAAGCCTTTTACAAAAGAATCCCTTCTTTACAGAGAGATCTTCGAAAAGTACTACCCGGGTCAGGCAGAAATGATCAAGGATTTCTGGATGCCCAACAAGACATGGAAAGGATGCGACGTTAACGATCCTTCTGCGAGAGTCCTTTCAAACTATGGAGAAAGTGGGAAGTAAAAGAACAGCTAAAGAAATCTCGGAGAAAACCGAGTGAAAATAGGAGGAACCGTATATGACAAAGTATATATTTGTGACCGGAGGTGTGGTCTCGGGGCTGGGTAAAGGAATTACCGCAGCCTCTTTGGGGCGTCTTTTAAAAGCCAGAGGACTGAAAGTGGCAGCTCAGAAACTGGATCCTTACATCAACGTGGATCCGGGAACAATGAGCCCCTATCAGCACGGTGAAGTTTACGTTACCGAAGACGGTGCGGAAACCGATCTGGATCTGGGACACTACGAGAGATTCATAGACGAGGATCTGAACAAGTTTTCGAATCTCACCACCGGTAAGGTTTACTGGAATGTTCTTAACAAGGAAAGAAGAGGAGAGTATCTGGGATCAACGGTACAGGTCATCCCTCACATCACGGATGAGATCAAGGAATTTGTCTACAGTCTCGGAAAGAAGACAAGTGCCGATGTGGTCATCACCGAGATCGGAGGAACCATCGGAGACATCGAATCCCAGCCCTTTATAGAGGCTGTACGTCAGATCTCATTGGAAGTGGGAAGAGAGAACAGCCTTTTTATTCATGTTACCCTTGTGCCTTATCTGAAAGGCTCCGAGGAACACAAATCCAAACCCACACAGCATTCTGTAAAGGAATTACAGGGCATGGGCATAAATCCGAATATTATTGTTCTTCGCTGCGATGAGCATCTTGAGGAATCCATATTCAAAAAGATCTCCCTGTTCTGCAATGTAAAGCCGGATTGCGTTATCGAAAACTTTACTTTACCCAATCTTTATGAAGCACCGCTGATGCTTGAAAGATCAAATTTCTCGGAAGTTGTCTGCAGAGAATTGGGATTAAAAACCAAAGAGCCGGATCTTACGGAATGGTTTGAGATGGTGGATAAGATCAACAAGGCAGGTTCTCATTGCGTGGAGATCGGACTTGTGGGTAAATACGTGGGACTTCACGATGCCTACCTTTCAGTGGCGGAAGCCCTGCGTCATGCAGGTTATTACCATAATGTGCATGTAAACATACATTGGATCGACTCAGAAGAGATCAAGCCCGACAATGTGGATGCAATTCTCTTCGGCCTTGACGGCATCATAGTTCCGGGAGGCTTCGGTTACAGAGGCATAGAGGGAATGATCCTTGCGACAAAATATGCCCGTGAAAACGGATTGCCTTTCTTCGGAATATGCCTGGGTATGCAGATCTCGGTAATTGAATATGCAAGAAATGTGGCAGGCCTTAAGGATGCCGATTCCGGAGAATTCAACGAGCAGTGTGCTCATAAGGTGATCGACTTCATGCCCGGTCAGAGCGATGACATCGATAAGGGCGGAACTCTTCGCCTCGGAGCTTATCCTTGTGTGATCTCTGAGGGCACCACGATGGAAAAGTGCTACGGAACCACAAACATCAGTGAGCGCCATCGCCATCGTTACGAATTTAATAACGAATATCGTGAAACATTGACAAAGTGCGGGCTCACATTAAGCGGAATGTCACCCGACGGAAGGCTGGTGGAGACAGTGGAACTCACCGATCGCCCCTTCTATGTGGGAGTGCAGTACCATCCCGAATTCAAGAGCCGCCCCAACAAGCCCCATCCTCTTTTCAAGGGATTCATCGGAGCCGCAGCAAAAAAATGACACCTTGGGGACGGGGCAGAGGTTCATTTTCACAAGGAGCTTTTATGATAAAGGTATTTGACAGAAAGTTGATATTCGAAGACGGCAGCGAGTACTACGGCTGTTCCTTCGGGGCATCCGGAGACCGGGTGCTGGAGATCGTTTTTAATACATCTATAGCAGGTTATCAGGAGATACTTTCGGATCCGTCCTACACGGATCAGGCGGTGGTGATGACCTACCCCCTTATGGGAAACTACGGTATGGCGGCGGATGACTACGAATCGCTGCTTCCCTCGATCGGCGCACTCATTGTTCATGAGTACAATGATCTTCCCTCCAATTTCAGAAGCGAGGAAAGTCTGGGCGACGCCATGGTACGTTTCAACATAGCCGGAATTTCGGGCGTGGACACGAGGAAACTCAATCGACTGATCCGTGACACCGGCAGCCAAAAGGTTCTGATCACAGGGGCAGACGTGCCTTTGGAAGAGGGCCTTAGAAAACTTAAGGAGACGGCGATACCTCATGATGCCGTCTCCCGTGTGAGTACAGGAAAGATCTATGAGGTAAATCCTTCCGGCAAGTACCACGTCGTTGCGATCGACTGCGGCATGAAGAGGAACATAGTTCGTTCTCTTGCCGCAAGAGATTGCCACGTAACTGTGGTGCCCTGGAACACATCTTTCGACAGCATTATGAATTTCAGGCCTGACGGGGTTTTCATTTCCAACGGTCCGGGAGATCCGGAGGATGTTCCCGCAACTATCGAAACCGTAAGGAAAATGATCGGAAAAGTGCCTATTTTCGGCATATGCCTGGGGCATCAGATCATCTCGCTGGCATATGGCGCGCGGACTTATAAGCTTAAATTCGGACACAGGGGAGGAAATCATCCCGTTAAAAACCTGGCTACAGGCAAAATAGAGATAACATCACAGAACCATTCTTATGCGGTGGATGAGGAAAGCCTTAAGGGCACTCATTTAAAAGCTACACACGTGAACCTTTTGGACAACACGGTGGAAGGAGCGGAAAGCGTTTCGGACAGAGTCTTTTCGGTGCAGTATCACCCGGAAAGCGCTCCCGGCCCCGAAGACAGCGGTTACTTGTTTGATAAGTTTTTGAACATATTGAAGGAAGGTTGAAGCAATGCCTAAAAGAACGGATTTAAAGAAAATTTTGGTGATCGGCTCCGGCCCCATCGTTATCGGACAGGCAGCGGAATTCGACTATGCGGGGACTCAAGCCTGCCTGGCGCTTAAGGAAGAGGGCTACAAGGTGATCCTTTGCAACTCAAATCCCGCCACCATCATGACGGACACTTCGGTTGCGGACAAGGTCTACATGGAGCCTCTGACGCTGGAATTCATCGCCAAGATCATTCGCTACGAGCGTCCGGATGCCATTCTGCCGGGCATAGGCGGACAGACCGGCCTGAACCTGGCTATGCAGCTGGAGAAAAAAGGCGTATTAAAGGAATGCAGAACGGAGCTTTTGGGAACAAAGAGCGAATCCATTGAAACCGCTGAAGACAGAGAACTTTTTAAGGAACTCTGCGTGAAGCTGGGAGAGCCTGTACTTCCTTCGGAGACTGCGCAAAGCGTTGAGGAAGGATTAAGGATCGCAAAAGGCATAGGTTTTCCCGTTGTCCTTCGTCCCGCATTCACTTTGGGCGGAACAGGCGGCGGATTTGCCGACAATGAAGAAGAATTTACGAGCCTCATGAAGAACGCGCTGGAACTTTCTCCGGTACATGAAGTGCTGGTAGAAAAGAGCGTCAAAGGCTTTAAAGAAATCGAATACGAAGTTATCAGGGACAAGAATGACACGGCCATTACGGTCTGCAACATGGAGAATCTCGACCCCGTGGGAGTTCACACGGGAGATTCCATTGTTGTCTGTCCTTCTCAAACCCTTACAAATAAAGAGTATCACATGTTAAGAAACAGCGCGCTGAAGCTGATCAGGGCATTAAAGATCGAGGGCGGCTGCAATGTTCAGTTTGCGCTGGATCCCAACTCATTCCAATACTACCTGATCGAAGTGAATCCCAGAGTTTCCAGATCCTCTGCACTTGCTTCAAAAGCCAGCGGCTATCCCATCGCAAGAGTTTCTGCAAAGATCGGCGTTGGAATGACTTTGGACGAGATCCCCATTGCCAACACTCCCGCGGCTTTCGAGCCTTCGCTGGACTACGTTGTTACAAAGATCCCCAGATTTCCTTTCGACAAATTTGCGGATGCGGATAACTCACTTTCAACTCAGATGAAAGCAACGGGCGAGATCATGAGCGTGGGACGGACCTTTGAAGAGAGCCTTTTAAAAGGCATAAGATCCTTGGAGAACGGCGTCTTTCATGCATATGCCCGCAAGTTCGATACTTTTGGGATCGGGGAATTAAAGGATTACATTAAGATCGGAAGAGATGACAGGATCTTTGCCTTAACCGAGCTTTTGAGGCGGGGGATCTCCGAGGACGAGATCTTTGAACTCACGGAGATCGACAGGTTTTTCTTAAGGAAATTGAAAAACATTATCAGTGAAGAAAAGGATCTTAAGAAGCGCCCGGGTGACCTTGAGGAATTGGTCGAAGCAAAGAAGATGGGCTTTTCGGACAAAGAGATCGGAATTCTTTGGGGCAGGACGGAAAGAGAGATCTTTGATTTAAGGGTTAAGGAAAACATTTTCCCGGTCTACAAGATGATCGACACCTGTGCTTCCGAGTTTGAAAGCTACATCCCTTACTTTTACTCATCATACAGCGACATCGTTTCGCCTTTTAACAGATTCGGACAAAAGGCCGGCTCGGAAAACGAGTCTGTCGTGTCCGACAAAAAGAAGATCCTGGTGCTGGGCTCCGGGCCCATACGTATCGGACAGGGCGTTGAGTTTGACTACTCGGCGGTCCATGCTGTTCAGACCATCAGGAAAGCGGGCTATGAAGCCATCATCATAAACAACAATCCGGAGACGGTTTCCACAGACTACACCTGCTCCGACAAGCTCTATTTTGAGCCTCTTTGCACCGAGGATGTAATGAACGTCCTTATGCTTGAAAAGCCGGAAGGTGTTATCGCTACCTTCGGAGGGCAGACGGCCATCAATCTGGCTGAGCCTCTCATGGAGCGTGGCGTGAAGCTGATCGGAACCGACTGCGAGGCCATCGACAAGGCAGAGAACAGAGATCTTTTTGAGAGGCTGCTTCTGGATCTCAACATCCCTCAGCCCAAAGGACAGGCGGTAACAAGCATAGAAGAAGGCGTTAGAGCGGCAGCGGAGATCGGTTACCCCGTGCTGGTACGTCCCAGCTTTGTTCTGGGCGGACGTGCGATGCAGATCGTGGCAAAGGAAGAAGCCATGTACAACTACCTGAAAACAGCCGTTGAAGTGGATGTGGACAAGCCCGTACTTGTGGACAAGTACATTAAGGGCAAGGAAGTAGAAGTGGATGCGGTCTGCGACGGAAAGGACGTGTTTGTTCCGGGCATAATGGAACTGGTTGAAAGAACAGGAGTTCATTCGGGAGATTCCATTAGCGTCTATCCGTCTTACAGCCTTTCACAAAAGGTTAAGGACACGATCCTCGATTACACAAAGAAGCTGGGACTCGGTATCGGAATAAAAGGACTTTACAACATTCAGTTCATTGTGGATCCCGAGGACAGTGTTTACATTATTGAGGTAAATCCCAGATCTTCAAGAACGGTGCCTTTCCTTTCGAAGGCTACGGGCTACTCCCTGGCTGACATCGGAACACTCGCTATGCTGGGCAGAACCTTAAAGGATCAGGGCATCAATGAGATCTATCCTGCAGAAAAGGAAAGATACTATGTTAAAGTTCCTGCCTTTTCCTTCTCAAAGCTTCGGGGCATGGATGCCTACCTTTCACCCGAGATGAAGTCCACGGGAGAAGCCATCGGTTACGATAAGAAGCTCCACAGAGCAGCCTACAAAGCCCTGATAGCATCGGGCTTCAAACTCAAGAACTACGGAACGGTCCTTGTCAGCGTTGCGGACGAGGATAAGGATGAAACCATCCCGCTGGTAAGAAGATTTTACAATATGGGCTTCAACATCGAAGCCACATCCCTTACAGGTAAGGTCTTAAAGGAAAACGGGATCCGTACCCACATCCTCGGAAAACCCAGTGAAGGCAGCAACGAAGTGGTGGAATCCATCAAAGCCGGCTACGTAAGCTACGTGATCAACACAAGAGCGGTGTTGTCCGGTGTCCACTACGGAGACGGAACAGCCATCCGCCGCGCCGCAGCCCTGAACAACATCCCTATGCTCACATCTCTGGACACCGTCCGCA
>JAILNG010000173.1 GCA_024691875.1 Lachnospiraceae bacterium
GTAGCTGTACTTCCAAGCAGGATATCCTTCGTAACCGGGAACGGGATTTGTCCAAAGGTTGAAAGCAAATGCGATCTTCTCAGCTTTGTCCTTGGAGTAGCATCCGGGAATAACGAAAAGGTTATCTTCTGCATAGGTGTAATAACCGTCTGCTTCAGGTCCCTTAGGGAAGCAAAGGAATCCGAAATCATCTACACAGTTATTGTTAAGTCTTTCACCTGCAACATATGCCTGGTGAACCATGAATGCAACCTTACCGCTTTCAAATGCGGGAAGGAAGTAATTCCACTGTCCGTCTTCAGGCTGAGGCATGTTGTACTTTGCTCTCATGTCCTTAGCCCAGTTAAGAGCTTCCATTGTCTCGTTGCTCTCAAGTTTGCTGTAGTAGTTACCGTCCTTATCAAGGTCTATGAAACATCCCTTATTTGAGAATACGGCTGAAGGATAGAAGTAGGAATTGAAGCAAGCCATTGCATACTGATCGATCACGCCGTCGTTATCAAAGTCCTTCTGAACCTTATCGCAAACTTCCTCAAACTTATCCCAAGTCCATGTTCCGTCTTCCTGCCACTTGTAAAGGTCCTCGGGGTCGATGCCGGCTTCCTTGAGAATTCTCTTATTGAAATAAACGCCGTTTCTGGGTTCGGAGCTTTCTGCTCTCATAGCAAAGATCTTATCACCCCTTGTAGTGAATCCCATTACACCTCTGTCCCACTTCTCGTCTGTGAAGTCGAGCCATTCGATGCTTGCAAGGTCATACATAAGCCCCTGAGAAATTGCACTTGCCGCACCTGTATCACCCTGGTGAAGAGTGAAGATGTAGTACTCATCTCCACCTGTTGTAGCATAGTTAATGTAATCGGATGACATATTGGCATATGTCGAATAGTTGAGACCTGTAATTGTGAAGTTATAGGTCTTCTCCAGCCACTCATGCCACTCTTCCTGAGCTTCACGATATGCGCTGTTTGCATCACTGGGTGAATAGAACCAGTCTGCGATCTGAATATTGATGCCGCCAAGGTCAACGGGATTTCCGTTCTTATCCTTGATGATCTCATAAGGATTGTTTCCTGCATCCTGGTTTGTCAAAACCTCTGTTTCACTTGAAGAATCAACGTCATTATTTGCAAGAATGACGGGTTCCTGAGAAACGTTTTCCTTTGATTCGCAAGCTGCAAGGCCTAAAACCATGCTGAGTGCAAGCATCAATGCCCCCATTTTTTTGAGTTGCGTCATAAAATTTCCTCCTTTAAATATTGTTTTATATATGACCGCTCCCGGCGGTAATATAACTGAGTTAAGATCAGGCTTTAATACCTGTCTGTGCGATACTTTCCGTAAATCCTCTCTGCATGATCAGATAAAGGATAAGGATGGGTACGATGACCATCAAAGTACCGGTCGAAACTACGCACTGAATGTATCCCGGTGAAGCACCGCTGGCTTTGTTCAATGTGTACTTAACGTAATTGTCCAGTCTGTCCGCAATTGCAGATACCTGAATGGACAAAAGTTTGATATTTCCAAGGAACAATCCTGAGTAAAAGCTGTCGGTCCATTGCCATACGAATGAGAACAGGAAACAGGAAACCAGGATCGGCTTTGCATCGGGAAGCATTATACGTATGAATGTTCCGAACGTTCCGAGTCCGTCTACATAGGCAGCTTCCTCAAGTTCCTTGGGCATATTTCTGAAGAACTGGCGGATCATGTAAATGTACAATCCGCATTTAAGGCCCATACAGCCTGCGCTCATGAGATAGTAAGGGATCGGTGATCCTCTTAAGTTAAATTCCCAGAACAGTATCTTAAAGTATCTGAAGTGCAGGAACAGTGAAGTTGAAATGGTCTGAGGCGGAATTACTATCAAAAGGATTACGCAGCCAAACCAAAACTTCTTAAACGGAAATTCAAATCTTGCAAATCCATATCCTACAAATGTACAAACAGCTATCTGCAGTATAGCGATCGTAAGAGAAACAATGAACGTCCAAAGCAATGTGTGCCAGTAGTCCATGAATTCGGATGCCAGCTGGTAGTTTGCCGCCGTGACATGTTCCGGAATACTGATTACCAGCGGATTGTAAAGATCCTGCTCTTCCATAAGACTTACAGAGATCTTGTTTAAGATCGGTTGCAAGATCAGGAAGCAAAGTCCAAAGAGCAATATAAAGCGCGTGATCGATACAAACCACTTCATTGCATCCTTTGCGAAAAGTTCTCCGCCGGACAGCCTGTTGCGTTCCCAGTATGTTCTTTTTGTTGTGATCCTGTTATCAGTCATCGTAATATACCCACTTTGAAATAATCCATGATGTAACTCCTATGATTGCCATAACAATGACGAAGTATATCCACGACATTGCTGAAGCAAAACCATATTTGATCTGACCAACCATCGTTTCTCTGATCTTCTCTATGATCTCATTATCCGTTCTCATGCAGAAGTCTACGAGGGTGTAAACCCAACATACAAGGAAGAGCGGGGAAATGAGAGGGAATGTGATCTTCCAGAAGGATTCCCAGGAAGTACATCCCTCGATCTGTGCTGCTTCATAGGAACTCTTGGGTATGGTTTGAAGCCCTGACAGGAAAATGATGATCTGAATACCTGACGCAAGGGCCACATCATAGATCCCATCGATCACTTCGAACAGCACTTCCAGAGGCTTACTTGCCACCCCTGTAGTTGTAAGGATGTTTTCTATATATCCCGTGATACTGGTTCCCGCTCCGGTGTCCTCGATCGATTCATTGATGCTCTGCAAAAGAGTATTGCTGGATTCAATTCCTACGATAACGCCGGATGACAGAATGACCGGGAGGAAGAAAACGGCTCTTACAAGTCCTCTTCCCTTAAAATTCTGATTAAGGATCAAAGCAACGAAAAGGCTGAATACTATGATCGCAAATGAATTATATGCCATTCTGATCAGTTCTTCGCTTAAATACTGAGTGAATACCGGATCGACTCTGAACGCCTTATAATAGTTTGCGATACCTGCCCACGTAAAGGTAAATCCGCCGGCATGTAAATCCACCTCACAAAAGCTCATATAAAGCGATTGAAGCAACGGCTTGACCATGAATGCAAGAAAGCCGATTATAAACGGTGAAATAAACAAATACCCGGATATAGCTTTTCTTTTTTCCAATCCTTGTCTTTTTTTCTGTTTAGCCATGTCCTTACCTTTCAACAACATAATCTCGAGCCGGGATGGTCAGTCCCTCGGATGTTGTGTAATCCGAATAACCGTAATTGACATATGCCTTTGTACCATCGTCATAAACAGTGAGTGTGACAGCGTTTGAAAGTCTCTGCCAATCATCAATACCCTGGTTAAAGGTGTGTCCCAATTCCGAAGAATATCTCTTGTAAATCTCTTCGAATCTCGCGCTCCAACTTTCGTAGGAGGCGCCAAAGTACTCAGAATAAAGAGTATCCTGAAGGCTCTGTGCGTCTTCTTCCATAAATACGAATGACAAACCCGCACCGCATTCAACACTCTTGAGAAGCTCTTCGCTCGCGTTCGATGTGATGTTCAAAGCTTCACCCGAATAATTCGTGTAGCCGTGAAGTGCAAGGAACAGGAAAGGAACTTCTTCATCAATTATTGAGTAATCGTATCCGTTAAGATCCATGTTGGTAATGTAATCGGAAATTCCATAAACATAATCATTACCTACGTTTGTCATAACTCCAAGACCGCTTTCCTTAATTTTCGTAAGTTCCGCAATCTGCATATCCTGTGCAGCCTGTCTGGATACCGGTGCCTTCTTCTTAAAGTCTGAAGAAACCTGAAAACCGACATCTCTGAAAGAAACACCGTAAGCTCCCTTTTTAAGGGCATATTCTTTGATGTTTTCCATCATTTTAACAATGATCGAAGGCTTCAAAAGGAAGTAATCATCACCGTCTTCTCCTCCGAAGTAGATCGTTGAGAAAT